>JBDSGC010000162.1:0-3915 GCA_039919215.1 Thermoanaerobaculia bacterium
CTTCGCGGCCGCCGTCTTCCCGCGCCGCGCGTTTCCCCGGGCCGAGCCCGGGGCTGGATTGTCAGGCGCGCCTGCGCGCGCCCACCTTTGGCCCTGGGAACTCGCGATTGATGTCTGCAACGCCTCAGTTGAGGCCATTGGGCTTCCGGCGGGCGCTACCTGGGCAGTTCCCGCCGGCAAAGATGTCGGCGTTCCGAAAAGCCCACCCCGTTTAGAATCGCTCATGCGCTTTGCATCGCTCGCCAGTCTCGTTCTTCTCGCCGCTTGCTCTACCGCGAGTGCACCGAATTCAATCGTCGCCCCGAACGCGGTCGCAGTCCCCATCCCCGCAGCGTGGCAGGCAAATCGTTCACCCTCTCCGGTCCCCGACCTCTGCGCGCTGGTGACCTGCGCTCCGAAGGCGCAGTCCAACGTGCGGATCGAGGGCGGGCGCATCTTCGCCGGCGACAAAGCCCTCACTCCTCAGTTTGCGGCGATCCAGTCCTTTGATGTCTCCCTGGAGCGGAAGGAAGTGGTGTTCTCGGCGAAGAGGAAGGACAACTTCGACATCGGACTGGTGGCGCTCGAAGGGAGCGACGTGCATTGGGTTCCCGAGGATCATGCGGACGAGACCGACGTGCAGTGGGCTCCCCGTGGAAACAAGGTCAGCTTCGTGGTGCACAACGCCGGCGGGGAGTTGATCCGCTCGGTGCACATTCCGACGGCCAGCCAACTCTCGGCCGATTTCCCCTACTCGATCGTTCGCCAGCTGGCCTGGGATCCCGCGGCGGAGCGCTATTCGATCGTGGTGGAGACGCCCGATTCGTCGCCCAGAGCGGAGACGCTGCGGTACAACGGTGAGGAGCGAAAGGTGGTCCGTGCGCCGGCGATCAAGTTGGACATGGCCCTCGAACCGTTCGAAGGCGGGGTGATGCTCCGGCCCTCTGCGATGCGCTACAACGAGCGGATTCCGCTGGTGGTGTGGATCGATGCGCGTCCCTATGCCTGGAACGATGTGCGCGCCAGCCTGCTCCGCGAGCGCCGGATCGGTGGAATCGTGAGCAGCCGGATTCCGGATCCGGCGTTCTGGATGGCTGTTCGCTCGATCCCCTGGGTCGATCCCTCGCAGATCTTCCTGGTGGGGGCGGCCGGTGACGGCGCGGTGCGCAGCATCGCCGGGGACGCCTCGGTTGCGACGGGCCGCTACCTCCAGCAGGGGAATACGGTGCTGGTGGCGCCTGCTGACGTACAATCCTTTGCGGCTCGCTACATCGCCGACCTGTTGAAGGGAACGACCCCGCCGAATGGCCGCTGAGGCAATCCAGAAAAAATCGACCGCCCGCGAGTACTACGAAGCTCTCCTGATCGCCGTCATTTTCGTCAATTTCGCCCGGATCTTCGCGTTCCAGGCGTTCAAGATTCCGACCGGCTCGATGGAGGACAATCTCAAGGTCGGCGATCACATCATCGTCAACAAGTTCATTTACGGACCGTCCGGTCCGCTGGCGGCGAAGCTCCTTCCGCTGCGCGACATCAAGCGGGGGGACATCATCGTGTTCCGTTACCCTCTCCAGCCCGACACCGACTTCGTCAAGCGAGTCATCGGAATGCCGGGCGACATCGTGGAAGTCCGCGACAAGGTCGTCTCCATCAACGGAACGCCGACCGTGGAGCCTTATGTCATCCACGACGATCCCACCATCTATCCACCGCGGCCGGCGCTTCCGGAGCCGTACCGGTCGCGCGATCAGTTCGGTCCCTACACCGTTGCGCCGGACAGTTACTTTGCCATGGGAGACAATCGCGACCGTTCGAGCGATTCGCGTTACTGGGGAACGGTTCCGCGCTCCATGATCAAGGGACGCGCGTTCATGGTGTACTGGTCCTTCGAAGGAACGCCGCCTTCTCCTGAAGCCCCGTTCATCGAGCGGATCAAGGAACTGGCCAGCGTGGGCATCCACTTCTTCACCCGGACGCGCTGGGAACGGACGTTCTTCATCGTGGACAGCAAGTACCATTACAGCCCCAGCCGGTCCCCTGACGAAGCCGGTGAGACCCCCTGACTCTGACCTTCATGATCGATCCGGCCGACGTGCCGTCCGAACCGCAGGAGCCGCTGGAAATCGCCGGCTCCCCGCAGGAGCCTGAGCCTGGCGGCGACCCGACCATTGTCGATCGGGCCAACCATCCTCTCTCGCGGCGACGGGTTCCGGAGAATGTGCTCAAGGTTCTCTACCGGCTGCATCGCAGCGGCTACCGAGCCTATCTGTGCGGTGGCAGCGTCCGGGACCTGCTGATGAACCGGCCACCGAAGGACTTCGACATTGCCACGGACGCTCATCCGGCCGACATCCGGAAGCTGTTTCGGAACAGCCGCATCATCGGCCGCCGGTTCCGGCTGGTGCACATCATTTTTCAGGACATGAACGTCGAGGTGTCTACGTTTCGTCGTGAACCGGAGCGGGTGGTCCAGGAAGATGTCGAGAACCTGTTGATCACGGACGACAACACCTTCGGGTCTCCTCTGCAGGACGCCCGGCGGCGCGACTTCACCATCAACGCGCTTTTCTACAACATCGCCGACTTCTCAGTCATCGATTACGTCGGCGGCCTGGATGACCTGACCGACGGTCTGGTGCGGGTGATCGGCGATCCCGACGTGCGCTTCCGGGAAGACCCGGTCCGACTGCTGCGGGCCATCGAGTTCGCATCACGCCTCGGTTTTCAGGTCGAGCCGGCCACCTGGGATGCCATCAGGCGCCATCGCAACGACATCCTGAAAGCCTCGCCACCGCGCGTCTCCGAAGAGATTCTCGAACTGCTGCGACGGGGATGGTCTCGCGGTGCGGTGCGCCTCATGCTCAGCAGCGGGCTCCTGGAGCCGTTGCTGCCGGAAGTCTGCCGCACCATCGACGGCGACGGCCCCGACGGTGGCCCCCGCGAGGGCATTGAGTATTTCTGGAAAATGCTGGAAGTGCTCGATCGCACGTCGCAGGCAGGGCGCAAGATCTCCGACGCCGTGCTGCTCTCGGTGCTCTTCCTGCCCTGGATCGTGCACGATCTGGAAGTGGAAGAGAGCAAACGCGACGGGCGCATGCGGATCAGCGACGTGATCCTGTTCATCCGCGAACTGATCCAGCCGGTGTGCGCGCGGATGGCCTTCGCTGCGGGGACGCGTCACCAGATCGAAGCGGCGCTGGAGACGTTCTGGCGCCTGCTGGAGCCGCCCGGCGACCGTAAGTCGCAGTTTCGTTTCGTCTATCGCGAGCCGTTCAACGATGCCATGGCCCTGCTGGAGTTGTACGCACTCTCCTCAGGGAAGCACGTCGACGCCCTCCGCCAATGGCAGAGCTTCGCACAGAAGGTCAAGCGAGAGGGTGGAGAAGCAGCGCCGACGGTCGCGAAAAGGCGCCGTCGCAAGAGAAACTGACCTTCGTCCCCGTCTGGCGGCCGCCCGATCCGCCGGCATCCCCGTGGCGGAGGCCGCGCTCCCTACCCATGACATTACAATCCATGGACGTGTCCGCGCTCCCCATCTACCTCGATCACCACGCCACCACGCCGTGCGACCCGCGCGTGGTCGAAGCGATGCTGCCTTTTTTCTCAGAGAGTTTCGGGAACCCGGCGTCGACCACTCACGAGCACGGACGGAAAGCGGCGCAGGCGCTGGAGGATGCGCGGATCGAGGTGGCGGCGTTCTTCGGCGTGCCACCGAACGAGGTCTACTTCACCGCCGGTGCGACCGAATCGAACAACCTGGTGCTGCATCTTCTCCAACCTGGCGATGGATTGATCACCTCCGCGATGGAACATAAGTCGGTTCTGATACCAGCCGGAAAGCTGGCCAGGGCCGGGGTTGATGTGACCATCCTTCTTCCGGATGGCCAGGGATTCATCGCGCCGGAACGGGTGGAGGAGGCCATGCGGCCGAACACC
>JBDSGC010000163.1:0-3444 GCA_039919215.1 Thermoanaerobaculia bacterium
AGCCAACGAGTTCGTGGGCATCATCTTCGACGGGAACCTTCAGTCGCTGCCGTGGGATTACGCGTTCGATGATCGCGAGGGACGGGCTGTGGCGGTGGACTCCCGCGGCATTCTCACGGCGCTGCGAAAGGTGTACGCGGCGACGGACGTGATCCGGGAACTGACGGGAAAGTAGAGAGAGCTGAGGGCCGTCGCGCGCGACGCGCGGCGGCCCGGCGCGGCATGAAGAGCTCGATGGCCTCTGGCGCGATGTCATCGTGGAGCGACTGTTGCCATGACCGTCCTGTGTCCCCAGTGTGGTTCGGAAGCGACGCGGCGTGGGGGGCGCGTGGTCTGGACCCTCGATCTGATCATGATCGCGGTGGCCGTCCCGGTCGTCCTCACCGGCAGGGTCCATGCGGCGCTGGTGGCGGGCATCATCCTGGCGATCATGTCCATCGCCCATCTGGCAGTCGGCGAGCGTGCCTGCCGCGACTGTGGAGCGCAATGGCGGGAGCGGGCCCGGCGGGATGACAACTGAGCAGTTTGGTGTTAGATCGTCCGCCGCGCGAGCGGTTCCCGTAATGACTGACCCTCAGTTCATCCGCAATTTCTCGATCATTGCCCATATCGACCACGGCAAGACGACCTTGTCTGACCGGCTTCTGCAGAAAACCGGCGCGGTCGAACAGCGCGAAATGGGCGAGCAGATGCTCGACGACATGGATCTCGAGCGGGAGCGGGGCATCACCATCAAAGCCCGCGCCGTCTCCGTTCAGTACAAGGCGAAGAGCGGTCAGGTTTACTCGTTCAATCTGATCGACACGCCGGGTCATGTCGATTTCAGCTACGAGGTCAGCCGGAGTCTCGCCGCCTGTGAAGGGGCGATTCTGGTGGTCGACGCCACCCAGGGGGTCGAAGCGCAGACCCTGGCCAACAGCTACCTGGCCATCAATAACAATCTGGACATCCTCTCGGTCATCAACAAAGTCGATCTTCCCTCCGCGGAGCCGGAGAAGGTTCGCGAGCAGATCGAGAATGTGATCGGCCTCGACGCTCACGATGCCGTTCTGGCGTCCGCAAAATCGGGAATCGGCGTCGACGAGATCCTCGAGCGCATCGTGACGGACATTCCCTGCCCCAAAGGCGATCCCGACGCACCTCTGCGCGCGCTGCTCTTCGATTCCTGGTACGACTCCTACCGTGGAGTGATGCTCTTCGTGCGGGTCGTCGATGGGGAAGTGCGCAAGGGGATGAGGATCAAGCTGATGTCCACGGGACGGGTTTACGAAGTCACGTCGATGGGCATCTTCACTCCGAAGACCAAAGAGATCGAACGTCTCGGTGTTGGTGAGGTCGGATTCCTTTCCGGAAACATCAAGGACATCGTGCAGGCCAAGATCGGGGACACCATCACCGAGGAAAAGAGCGAGGTTCCGGCTCTTCCCGGGTTCGAGGAAGTCAAGCCGATGGTGTTTGCCGGAATCTTTCCCATCAACACGGACGACTACGAGGACCTTCGCGACGCGGTGGGCAAGCTGAAGCTCAACGATGCCTCCTTCAGCTTCGAGCCGGAAAGCTCGACCGCCCTCGGCTTCGGCTTCCGCTGCGGCTTCCTCGGACTCCTGCACATGGAGATCATTCAGGAACGGCTGGAGCGCGAGTTCAACCTGGAACTGCTCACCTCTGCTCCCGGCGTTCGCTACCGGGTGACCCGGACCGATGGCGAGACGGTGGAGATCGAGAACCCCCAGAAGATGCCCGATCCGTCGTACATCAGCTCGATCGAAGAGCCCTTCATTGAAGCCACCATCATCACCACGGACGAATTCGTCGGTCCCATTCTGGCGCTGGCCACCGATCGCCGCGGCGTGCAGAAGAAGCTGGAGTACGTCAGCTCGAACCGCGTGATGATCGTGTACGAAATGCCGCTGAATGAGGTGATTCTGGATTTCTTCGACAAGCTCAAATCCGTTTCTCGCGGATACGCATCGCTGGACTACCAGTTGAAGGGCTACAGGGAGAGCGATCTGGTGAAGATGGACATTCTGGTGAACGGCGAGCCGCTCGACGCGCTGTCGTTGATCGTTCACAAGGACAAGGCATTCGGCCGTGGGAAGCTGCTGGTCGAGAAGATGCGAGAGTTCATCCCCAGGCAGATGTACGAGGTCGCTCTGCAGGCTGCGGTGGGCAATCGCATCATCGCCAGAGAAACGGTCAAGGCCATGAGGAAGGACGTCCTGGCCAAGTGTTACGGTGGGGACATCTCCCGCAAGCGCAAGCTCCTGGAGAAGCAGAAAGAGGGCAAGAAGCGGATGAAGCGGATCGGCAAGGTGGAGATCCCGCAGGAGGCCTTCCTGGCCGTCCTGAAGATCGACTGATCCTGGACTCTCCCGCGCAATTCGAGGCCACCTCCGCAGGTTGAACCCGGGCTAGATGAGACCTCTCCGACCGATCGCTCCTCTTCTCGTTCTACTCTCGCTGACTTTCTGCACCAGCACGAGGCCTGTGGATATGAGCGAGCCCCGCAGGATGGTCGGCACCGACAACGACGTGCGCGTCGATGCGGAAATCTACGGAGACACGCTGACGTCCGGCATCAGCATCGCCCTCAAGTGTGACGTGACCAACCACCGAGACACCACCATCCTCATCGCTGACCTGCTCCCCCAGGCCACCTTCGATCCGGAGACGCAAGTGGTCACCATCGACATCGGCTCCGAAATCCCCGGCGAGCAATTTCTTCCACGCCTGCTGTCCATCGCGCCGTCGGGACGTCGGACGTTTACGACCGGCGCACGCTTCTCCGCGCCGAGCGTTCCCGGATTCCGCAGCCCCAAAGCTCTGAGGATCCGCGTGAATTTTCTTGGTGGGGAGACCAAGCCGTTCGAATCCCTGATCGATATTCCGGAACGGGCGGTCCGTGACCCTGCGCTCGCTTCCGCAATCTTCACCCGCTGGGTCGAGCGAAACGAAACGGTGCTGACCAACTCTCTTCCCATGCGCTGGGCCGGCGGCTCGGAAGAAGGTGGTGACTCTTCGCACCGGCGCAGACGTCCGTAGCCTGCGTTGCGCTGGTCCTCAGCGCCTGATGAGAATCGTCCCCCGCCATGAGTGCCGGCCACGGCCAGACCGGTGCGGAGGCAGCGGCCATCGCCTCGTGGGAGCCGGGGATCAGAAGCTGGCGAGCGCTTCGGGTTCGTTCTCGTAGACTTCAAACACCGTGATCAGCTGCGTCACGTGGAGAAGCTCGTTCAGTTTGGCAGGGAGATGGAGGAGCTTCAGTTTGCCACCCCGGTTGGTGACCGTGGTGTAAGAGCCGACCAGCTCGCCGATTCCCGAAGAGTCGATGGTGGTCACGCCGCTCATGTCGAGCAGCAGATTGGTCTTTCCAGCAGTCAGCGCGTTGCCGATGACTTCGCGCAGCTGCGAATCGCCCGCGCCGATCGTGATCTTGCCATCGAG
>JBDSGC010000164.1:0-8128 GCA_039919215.1 Thermoanaerobaculia bacterium
GGACCGCGCGTTGAAACAGAAAACCCGAGGACGGCTGTGGGAGTGGATCCCCAGCCTGAACGTCTGCAAGCTGGTGAGCTATCGGGCGCTGGCGACCGGGTTCTCCGTTTACACCCTGGGTCTATTGGCCGGCGTGTTGTGGTCGTATCGGACGACGGCGGGGCCGATGGAATTGCGTATCAAGCAGATCGCGGCGGTGGTCGCCTGGATCCTGTTCGCCACGTTGTTGCAGTCGTACATCAGCGGCGGATACCGCACGCGCAAGACCGCCCTGATCTCTGCATTCGCCTTCGTGGCCATCCTGGTGGCGATGCTGGGAATCCATCATGTCTGAGGTGACGGCATGCCGCTGATTGCCATCGGCGTGAATCACCGCAGCACACCGGTGGAGATTCGCGAGCGTCTGAGCGTGAGCGAGGGAGCTCTGCCGGAGACGCTCCAGTCGATCCGGTCGGTCAGCGGGATCGAGGGAGCGGCCGTTCTCTCCACCTGCAACCGGGTGGAGGCAATTCTCTCGACGTCCAGTGAGGACGTCATCGAGCCGATGGTCCGCTGGTTTACCGAGCGCGCCTCCGCAGATCGCGCGGAAATCGAGAAGCACGTGTACGTCCTCCGGCATGAGGATGTGGCCAAGCATCTTTTCCGGGTCGCTGCCGGCCTGGACTCCATGATCGTCGGGGAACCGCAGATCGGGGGACAGGTGCGCGCGGCCTTCATGGCCAGCAGGAAGCACGGCGCCATGGACCCTTTGCTCACCCAGCTCTTCGACCAGACCATGCGGGTGGCCAAGAAGGTCCGGACGGAGACCGGCATCGGCGAAAGCGCCGTCTCCGTTCCCTACGCAGCAGTCGAGCTGGCCCGCAAGATTTTTGGTGACCTCTCCGGCCTGCAGGTAATGCTGGTCGGAGCGGGAGAGATGGGCGAGCAGACCGCGGAATCCCTGGCGACGTTTGGCCTGCAGCAGGTGTTCGTGGCCAATCGATCGTACGACCGCGCCGTGGAGCTGGCTGCGCGGTACAAAGGCGAGGCCATCCAGTTTTCCGGGATCGCTCCCTACCTGGAGACCTGCGACATCGTCATCGCCTCGACCTCGGCACCGCACTATGTGATCGAGGCGCAGCATGTCGAGCAGGCCATGGCCTCGCGACGCCGCCGCAACCTCTTCCTCATCGACCTTTCGGTTCCCCGAAACATCGATCCTGCCATTGCCAGGATTGACGGGGCGTACCTGTACAACATCGATGACCTGCAGAGCGTCGCCGACTCCAATCGGGAGCTGCGACTGCAGCGGGCGGAGCAGGCGGAGTTGATTGTCGATCGGGAGGTGGACTCCTTTCGCCGCAGACTCGTTGCCCAGGACGCCGTGCCCACCATCCTCGAGCTACAGCAGCGTTTGGAAGTCATTCGCGCCGCAGAGCTGGAGAAATGCCTGCGAAAGCTCGGTCCCATCACGCCGGAACAGCGCGACGCGGTGGCTCTGCTCACCACGCAGATGATCAACAAGATTCTTCATTACCCGATCCTGCGTCTCAAAGAAGTCGACGAGCCGGAACGGGAATCGCTGCGACAGACCATCCGCAAAATCTTTGGTCTGCGATGACGCGACCACTCCGCATCGGAACGCGCGGAAGCGCACTCGCGCTGTGGCAGGCCAACGAAGTGCGGAGCAGGCTGGCGGACGCGGGCCTTTCATCCGAGGTCGTGGTCATCACCACCACCGGCGATCGCAAAGCGGAAGTGCCGCTGGCGGAAATCGGCGGCAAGGGTCTGTGGATCAAGGAACTGGAAGAGGCGCTGGACCGGCTGGAGATCGATCTGGCGGTGCACAGCCTCAAGGACGTGCCTTCCATCGAGCCGGAGCAGTTCGCCCTGGCGGGGTTTCTCGAGCGGGCCGACCCGCGAGATGCGTGGGTGCAGATCGAAGGAAAACGCATCGAGCAGCTTCCGGCCGGCTCACGAATCGCAACCAGCGCTCCCCGCCGGCGGGCCCAATTGCGGGAGCGCTATCCTTCGCTCCTGATGGAACCGATCCGCGGCAACGTCGATACGCGCCTTGAAAAACTGCGCAAGCATCAATACGACGGCGCCGTACTGGCGGGAGCCGGCCTGATCCGGCTTGCTCGTCAGAGTGAGATCACTTCGTTTTTCACGATCGACGAGATGGTGCCTGCGGCCGGCCAGGGAGTCATCGTGGTGGAGACTCGGGTGGACGATCGGAATGCAAAGAGCGCTGCCCATTCGATCAATCATCCGCCCAGTGCTCTGGCTGCCTGTAGCGAGCGTGGAGTGCTCCAGAAATTCGGAACGCGGTTGGATTGCAATTCGGCCGTGGCGGTCCATGCAACGTTTGAGGGCGGCCAAAGCACCATCCGCGCTTTCTTCGGAGAGATCGATGGCCCCCGCGTGATCCGCTGCCTGCATTCGGGATCTGATCCGGAGGAAGTGATGCAGTTGGTCTACGACTCGCTCGTTCGCGACGGCGCCCTCGCCTTGCTGACGCCTCGAGCCGATGCGGCGAAGGGAGCGAGCGTTGAGTGAGAAGGAAGGCACGCGAGGACGGGTCTATCTGGCCGGCGCCGGTCCCGGCGATCCGCGGCTGTTGACCCTTCGCGCCGCAGAGTGCATCGCCACGGCGGACCTGATCGCCGTCGACGCCCTCGTGTCGTCGCAGATCACGGCGATGTTTCCGCGCACGACCGAGGTGGTATTCGTGGGGAAACGTGCCAGTGCGCATTCGCTGCCGCAGGAAGAGATCAATGCCCTGCTCATTGCCGAGGCTCGCAAAGGGAAGAGTGTCCTGCGATTGAAAGGAGGCGATCCGTTTGTTTTCGGGCGCGGCGGCGAAGAAGCTCAGGAGTTGATGGCTGCCGGCATTGCCGTGGAGATCGTGCCCGGAATTTCTTCGGCCATCGCCGGCCCGGCGTATGCGGGAATCCCGGTGACCCATCGGTCCTTCGCCACGTCGGTCACCCTGGACACCGCGCATGAATCGGAGGGTTCGACCGGAATCCCCTGGCCGGCGCTGGCGCAACTCGACGGCACCATCGTTTTCATGATGGGGTTCGCCAACCTCGGAGCGATCGTCCGTAACCTCACCGACCAGGGAGTGCCACGATCGCGCCCGGTGGCCGTGATCTCCAAAGCCACCACGCCGGAGCAGCGGACCATTCGAGGAACGCTGCACGACATCGAAGAGTTGGTGACCGCTGCATCTCTGGCCACGCCTGCGTTGATCGTCGTTGGCGAGGTCGTCCAGATGCACGATGTCATCAACTGGTTTGAGACCAGGCCCTTGTTCGGGAAGCGGATCGTGGTGACCAGAGCGCGGCAGCAGGCCTCTGACCTGCGTCGTCTGTTCGAAGACTCCGGCGCGGCGGTGGTCGAGTTTCCGACCATCGAGATCGGACCGCCGTCGTCCTATGTCGCCCTCGATCGCTCCATCGACGAGACGTGGGACTGGCTGATTTTCACGTCGGCCAACGGCGTGCACTCCTTCTTCGATCGCCTGTTTTCCAAGGGCAAAGATGTTCGCTCGCTTTCTGCGTCGCGCGTGGCAGCGGTCGGAGAACCCACTGCTGCAGCACTGCGGTCCCATGGGCTGATCGCTGATCTGGTCCCGGAGAAGTTTCTGTCCAGCGCGTTGCTCCCGCTGCTCGCTCGTGACCAGAAGGGCATTCGTACTGCAGTGGTGCGCGCGGCTGAAGGAAGGGACGAGTTGATTGAGGAGCTCCGTTCGCGCGGCGGGGATGTTCTCCTTGCGGTTGCCTACGAGACGCGCGCGGTGGTGGCGGATCCAGCGGCACTTCAGGACATCGACGTGGTGACGTTCACCAGCGCCTCCACCGTCGACAACTACTTCTCGATGGTCGCAAAGAACGAAGCGTCGGTGCCCCTGGCAGTGTTCGCGTCGATCGGCCCGGTCACCAGCGACGCCATCAAACGGCACGATCGGATGCCGGAGATCGAGGCGCCGCAGGCCACGGTGCAGTCGCTGCACGACGCGGTGGTCGCTCACTTCGGATCTCTGTCTGGGAAGCGGTAGCGATGAAGGTCGAAGAGCGGTGGGGCTCGGCCTCATTCACCCACACGCTCGCGGAAATCGGCTGGATGGCATCGCTGCCGGTGCTGATGCATCTGAACGAACGGGCCACCGGCGACCCCGCGCGTGACTGGCTGTCCGCCTGGGCCCGACGCTATTTCATCGGAACAAATCTCAGGGTCCTGGTCCTCGGTTGCGGTGAAGGATGGCTGGAACGTGCCATCGCGTCGTGGCCGTTCGTTGCCCGGATCGATGCGGTCGACATCGCGGCGGAAGCTGTGGGGCGGGCGCGCGAGGCGGCCGCCGCGCTGGGGATCACCAAGATTCATTACGACGTCGTGGATCTGAATCACGATTCGCTTTCTGCGGATTCCTACGACGTGATCGTGGCGCACTCGATTCTGCATCACGTGGAGAACCTGGAGCGGGCGTTCGACCAGATTGAGCGAGCCCTCCGTCACGAGGGCGTTCTGTTGGTCAATGAGTACGTCGGCCCGAAGCGGTTCCAGTTTTCCGACGAGGTTCTGTCGATCGTGAACGAGTTGCTGGCGTGTTTTCCGGAGTCGTTGCGGCGCAGTGCGCTTTCGGGGAACACCTACCAGCGCAAAGAACGCCCGTCGGAAGCGGAGATGATCGCCAACGATCCGTCCGAGGCGGTACGGTCTGATGAGCTGCGCATCATGCTGGCGGAGAGGTTCACGATCCTGGATCAGCGCGAGCTCGGGGGCACGCTGCTGCAGCATCTTCTCTACGACATCGTGCAGAATTTCCGGAGCGCTGATCCGCGCGAACGCGCGATGGTGGAGCTGCTCTGCGCATTGGAAGGAGCGCTGGTCGATTGCGGAGCCATCCCGTCCGACTTTGCGATGGTTGCCGCGCGGCGCAGGGCGGCGACGATGCCCATTCACAAATACGATCGGCAGCTGATTCCACGGCCGCCGGAAGCGCGCGATGTCGATGCCGACCCGCTGGGCTTCGGGAAGTGCCAGTCTCGCGGAAGCCGCAGCGAGGGAAAGCGGGCCCTGACGACGTTTCAGCTCCGGATGCTGCGAATCGCCCTGAGCTCCGTTCGCACGCATCGGCGAAACCTCATCGCCGAGAGCCGCTGGCGGACCACGCTCGAACAGATGCGGTTCCGGAGAGCGGGAGTCAGCGGGTTCGACTGGATCGCGGCCCGCTGGAGCGCAGTGTCCGATCCAGGGCTGGAGAGTGACCGCGCGATCGGCAAGCTGCTGTCGACGATGGCCAGAATCGGCGCTGATAGACTCCCCGGTCCATGAGTGGCCGCTCGCTGTACGAACGTGTCATTGCGGCATCCCTCTGGGTCGCCGCATTCTCGTTCGCCAGCGGCATCTTTCTTTGCCTCACCTTGCTGTTCCCCCTCTTTCCGCCGACGGCGGCGGTGGCCGTGGGAGTGGTCACCATCCAGCGTTACTCCAAGTTGCGAGACTACGCCGGCCTCTCGCTCTTTCTGACGCTTGTCCCGATTCTGACTCTCTGGTTTCACCATCGAGGCGCGAAGGTGCTGTCCCGCATCGAGAAGGACTTTACTTGGAGAGGACGTTCGGCGCGCCGAGCCAGCGTGGGCCTGCTCTTTACGCTGCCTTTCCTGCTCGCGCCGCTCCTGTTTCTGACGACCGGAAAGTTCGGGTGGGTGCTGTTTCTGCCGGTGGCCCTGGCGTTTGCAGGTCCGCGGGCGCTCCTCTTCGTGGATCAGCGACTGTGGTTGCGGCGCCTCTTCCGGAAGGAGATGCATCCGTATCACGCTCTCCTGTTCACGGAGTCGCTGGCCTGGATCGTCTACCGATACATCGCCGCAGCCAGACGGATCGGACATGCCCCCACCCTCTTTCTGGAGGTCGTCTTCGTCCTGCTCTTCGGCGGTCTGTTCTGGGCTGCGGCGATTCTGGCCTCCCGCATGACGGAGATGCACTTCGGCCGGCCCTTCGAAGACACCTTTCGAAGGATCACGTCGGGCGCCGCCATCCTGCTGATCCTCCCTCTGATTGCCATCGTCGTCGTCCCCACGACGTATGCGACCATGGTGGTGGTCGTGGTGATCGCGGCCGCAACGCTGTTGGCTGCGCGGATGCGCGCGCCGCTGGCCCCCTCGATTGCCTGGAGTCTGGCCGCCTACGCGCTGATGCCCCTCCTGCTGTTTTCGGTCAGCTACGCCTCCACGGCGCATCTGTCTCAGTGGGTTGACCTCTTTCATCGTGGCGAGTCCATCGGGCCGGCCTCTGACTACCTGCGGGGCAAGGTCCCATACCGGGGAGTCTTCGCGTTGCACGGCATGATGCAGGACGGGCTGCTCGATGCCTGGCTGATGGAGCTGTTCGGCCGGTCGCTCGATGTCTCCATCGCCCGCGATGCAGTTCTCGGATCGTTCCTCGGGGTCTCCATCTGGTATCTGGGGATGGTGGTCTTCCGCTCCATTCCTCTGGCGCTGCTGGTGGTGGGCATGGGCGCGTGGACCACGGCGGAGAACAGCAGAACGTTCTTTTCTGTCGCCGCGGTGGCGCTGTTCTGGCACGCGCTGGCCAGGAGAAGCCAATGGGCCGCGGTGTTCAGCGGTCTTCTGGCCGGGATCGCGCTGTTCTTCAGCTACGAGATCGGCGTGTACACGATCGGGGGAGCGCTTGCGGTGACCGTCGTGCTCGCAGTGATCCGGCGCAGAGTGGATTGGCCGGGCCTCGGTCCCCTGCGCGCGGCGCTCGCCTTTGCCATCGGGGTGATGGCGGGCTGCGCGCCCTTTGTGATCTACCTGATTTCACGAGGGGCGCTCGGTGAGTTCGCGCAGGTGTCCTTCGTGGCCATCCCGAACATCATCGATGCGGTCTGGTCGCTGCCGTTTCCTGATCTGGTCACCATGTTCCGTCGAGACCTGAGCCTGCACACCCTGGCGGACTTCGTGTTGTGGGAAAAGTTTCACCTGATCCTCAGCCCTCTGACGATCGTCATCGCGGCGATCTACTACGGGCAGCGCGTGCTGCGGAAGCGGACGGATTTGCTCGATCACGCGTTGATGGTGCTGACGGTCTTCGCGGCCATCGCGCAGCGGACGGCGTTCGGGCGCGCGGAGTTCCGGCATCAATACTTCGCCGCGTTCCTGGTCGGACCGCTGCTGATCCTCCTGGCCCTGCTGGCGTCGAGGGCGTTGCGCGCGGCATGGCAGGATGGCGGAGAGGGCACTCGCGCCTTCGTGACCACGGTGGCCCTCGCAGCATTGATGGTGGCAGGAGTGCTCTTCTGGATTCCTGACCTGGTGGACGCCCGGATCACCGATCTGGTGAACTACCAGCGCCGCGTTCTGAAGGTGACGCATGACCCGCGTGCACAGCAGACCGCCGAGAGGATCCGCGAAGTCACCAACGCGATTCACGATCTGATTCCCCGTCGCGACGATCCGATCTTCGACTTCTCCAACCAGCCAGCCTTCTATTTTTTCTCAGACCGTCCCAATCCGACGCGCTTCTACCAAGTGCCCATCGCCTCGCCACGAGTTTTTCAGGAAGAGGTGATCGCATCGCTGCAGGCGTCGAAACCGAGAGTGGTCATCAGGACCTCGCCCGAGAGTTTCGACGAATTCGATGGCATCTCCAATGCGCTGCGCGCCCCGGCGATCGCCGCCTACCTCGACGATACCTACCGGTTCGATCGGGTCATTCGGGGAGTGGAGCTGTGGACGCGACGGACCGACGCGCGCCCAGCGCCGATGGCCAGCTACCTCCGGCGGATCCATGTGCCGCTGGAACGGGAAGTCCTTTCCGCAGCGCGGGAACGCATGCTGTTCCCGCTGATCGGGAGCGTGGAAGGGGCCAGTGGCGCGTACTGGGTGTCCGATCTGACTCTGCACAATCCCTTTCGAGAATCGATTCCGGTCTCGCTGCGATTCGTCGGCGGCGACCACCGCGTCGACCGTCAGCTCCGGCTCGCTCCACGCCAGACCCTCCGTCTTCCCAATCTCGTTCGGACCACGTTCGGTCTGGCTGGGGGAGGGATCGGCACGCTCTGGCTGGAGTACCGGTCGGGACGTGCCCCGGTCGCCGTGGCCATCACCTCCGACGTGGTCCATGGCGGGAGGGCCTC
>JBDSGC010000165.1:0-9374 GCA_039919215.1 Thermoanaerobaculia bacterium
CGGCCGGCAGGATGCCGGCGCTCCGAAGGCAGCAAGATCTCCCGAGAGCGGCAAGAGACGGTTCATTAGCGAGGGCACTGCTTGAGGCGCAGCCATTGATGAAGAGAAACGGGAAGGGACTCCGAGCGCCCGTGCGCAAGCCGGCGAAGCCGGCACAAGATCGTAGCCCCCGGCGTGAGCCGGGGGAGGCGGAGGGCAGGCTGCAACAAGCCCGCATGGCGGGCGACACGCGACGCTCGGTGTCGCCCGCTGACGCGGGCTGAGATTCAGGGGACTACTGCGTACCCCCGGCTCACGCCGGGCTCACGCCGGGGGCTACAGTCTTGCGCCGGCTTCGCCGGCTCGATAGGTGGCGTGTATCGGCAATCAAAGGCGGGCGGTGAACGCTGCTCAGCCGAGACTCTTGGCGGACGCTGTGCGAACCAACGCCGCCGGCCGTGCCGGCTACTTCATCATCTTTCTGATCTTGGCCATCACGTCGCTGCTGACCAGGTTTTCCGCTGCGTCGAGCACTTTGGTGATCGAGGCCAGGACATCCTGGCGACCGCTCCAGTGCGCCCGCAGCACCTCGGCGTCGGTGTTGCCCAGAACCTTGTGCAGCACGAAGGCGCCGAACACCAGGTCATCGAGGTAGCCCATCGGCCCCACCAGACCCTCGGGGATGATGTCGAACGGCAACACAAAGTAGGCCAGCGCGCTGCCGATCAGCACTTTGTCTTTCCCACTTACCCGGGCGTCGGTAACCAATCGCCAGAGCAGGATGAAAACATCGGGAACCAGCAGAAGGAATTCGGTTGTCGTACCGGCGACCTTCCCCTGCTTGGCCACGAAGCGCTCGATCGATGAGCGGATGCGGTCGTAGAAACGGCTGGCCCGGTCGCTGGAGAGAGGATCGGGTTGTTCCCTGCGCGCCTCGCGAAGTTGTGCGGCGAGCTCATCGTCGCTCAGGCCGGTGAGGTCAGGCAGTGTCGTTGATGTCGGTTCCATGAGTCTCCTCCTGAGACGGTGGCAGGTCGGCGCCCCCTCGCCCAAGGGTTACGGCCAGACCGCCGTCGATGATCCAGACCTTCTGGAGCTCGACATCGACGAACGATGGCAAGAAACGATCCAGCGAGACGATGAATGTGGCTGGCTCTTCGAACTGGACCAGGGTCGCCGGGAGCTGACCCTTCACCAGGCCGAAGAGAAACTGGGGGATGGGGATCCCGCCGAAGGCCGCAGCGGCTCGCAGGGGTACCCGGACGGAGCGCCCTTTCGCCTCGATCTCCCGGATTTCTGCGGAGAAGGGGACGGCCAGAAACTTGCGCACGACGCCGGAGACGCGGAGCAGCCCGTTGGTGAATTGAAGATCGAGTTTCTCGATGGGGTGGAGACGGAAGCCAGCCACCATCGCCCGGATTTTGTCTCCGTCGATGCGTACGTCCAGACCGTCCCATTCAACGAGTCTTCTCGACATGGCAGACCTTGTATCATGCCGACCCGATGCCGAAACGGACCGACCTGCATACCATCCTGATCATCGGATCGGGCCCCATTGTCATCGGTCAGGGCTGCGAGTTCGATTACTCGGGAACGCAGGCCTGCAAGGCGCTGAAGGAAGAGGGCTACCGCGTCATCCTGGTGAACTCCAATCCGGCCACCATCATGACCGACCCGGAGTTGGCCGATCGCACCTACATCGAGCCGCTCACGCCGGAGACCCTGGAACGGATCATCGAGCGGGAGAAGCCTGACGCAATCCTTCCCACGGTTGGCGGGCAGACCGGCATCAACATGGCCATGGCCCTCTTCGAGAACGGCGCACTGGAACGGCACGGCGTGGAGTTGATCGGCGCCAACGCGGAGGCCATCCGCACCGCGGAGGACCGGCAGCTGTTCAAGGAAGCGATGAACCGCATCGGAGTCGAGGTCCCCCGGTCGGCCAATGCGGAGACCGTTGATGACGCCGAGAACTTCGCGGCGGAGGCGGGATACCCGGTGGTGGTGCGGCCGTCCTTCACCCTCGGCGGATCGGGAGGTGGCATCGCCTTCAACGTCGAGGAGTTACGCAGCATCGCCTCCAGGGGACTGGATCTGTCCCCGGTTCACCGGGTCCTGGTGGAGGAATCGGTCGCCGGCTGGAAGGAGTTCGAGCTGGAGGTGATGCGGGACAAGGCAGACAACGTGATCATCGTCTGCTCCATCGAGAACCTCGACCCGATGGGAGTGCACACCGGAGACTCCATCACCGTGGCCCCCCAGCAAACGCTGACCAACAGCCAGTACCAGGCCATGCGCGACGAGTCGAAACGGATCATCCGGGCCATTGGCGTGGAGACGGGCGGCTCCAACATCCAGTTCGCCGTCCATCCCACCACCGGACGCCGGCTGGCCATCGAGATGAACCCGCGGGTCTCGCGATCCTCCGCTCTGGCCTCCAAGGCCACGGGATTTCCGATCGCCAAATTTGCGGCCAAGCTTGCCGCCGGCTACACCCTCGACGAGATCCCCAACGACATCACCCGCAAGACGCCGGCGTCGTTCGAACCGAGCATCGACTACGTCGTGGTGAAGATCCCCCGCTTCGCCTTCGAGAAGTTCCGCAACACCCCGCCGCATCTGGGATTGTCGATGCAGTCGGTCGGTGAGTCCATGGCCATCGGACGCACCTTCAATGAGGCCCTGCAGAAGGGGCTGCGTTCGCTGGAGATCGGGGTGAGCGGGCTGGAGACCCGAGGCTACGAGCGCGAGAAGATCGAGTCGATCCTGCGCACGCCGCAGCCGGAGCGGATCTTCGCCGTCGGCGATGCCTTCCGCGCCGGGATGACCGTCGAAGACATCAACGAGCTCTCGGCGATCGACCCCTGGTTCCTTCACGAGATCGAGCAGTTGATCGCGATGGAGCGAGAGATGGCGGCGTCTCTCCATTCGCCACTCAGCGCGGCCCAGCTCTTCCGCTGGAAACAGAACGGCTTCTCCGACCGGCAGATCGGCACGCTGCGGGGCCAGAGCGAAGACGAGGCGCGACAGGAGCGCCATCGACTGGGGATCCGCCCCGTATTCAAGCGCGTGGACACCTGCGCTGCCGAGTTCGAAGCATCGACTCCCTACATGTACTCCACGTATGAGCAGGAGAACGAAGCGGCACCCACCGATCGGCGGAAGGTGATGATCCTCGGTTCGGGCCCGAACCGCATCGGCCAGGGGATCGAGTTCGACACCTGCTGCGTGCACGCATCGTTCGCGCTGCGCGAGATCGGCTTCGAGACCATCATGGTCAACTGCAATCCGGAGACGGTGTCCACCGACTACGACACGTCGGACCGCCTTTATTTCGAACCGCTCACCCTCGAAGACGTGCTGGAAATCGTGGAGACCGAGAAACCGGAGGGCGTGATCGTGCAGTTCGGCGGTCAGACGCCGCTGAAACTGGCGAAGTCTCTGGCCGCTGCCGGCGTTCCCATGTGGGGCACCTCGGTGGAGTCGATCGACATCGCCGAGGATCGGGAGCGGTTCGGCAACCTGGTGCGCGAGCACGCCATTCTCGTGCCGGAGCACGGCACGGCAACGAGCGAGGCGGAAGCCATCGAAGTGGCCCGCCGCATCGGCTATCCGGTGGTGGTGCGGCCCTCGTACGTTCTGGGTGGCCGGGGCATGGCCATCGTGTATGACGACGCCACCTTGAGCGAGTTCACCGGATACGCCATGGAGATCGCTCCCGGCCATCCGATCCTGATCGATCGCTTTCTGGAAGACGCCATCGAGCTCGACGTCGACGCCATCTGCGACGGCACGGACGTGGTGGTCGCCGGCGTCATGGAGCACATCGAGGAGGCCGGCATCCACTCCGGCGACTCCAGCACGGTCATCCCGCCCTACATCATCGGGCGGCGCGAGCAGGACCGCATCCGCCGCCGCACCGTGGAGCTGGCCCGCGCGCTGAACGTGATCGGACTGATGAACGTGCAGTACGCCATCTATCGAGGGGACCTCTACGTTCTGGAAGTCAATCCGCGGGCCTCCCGCACCGTGCCTTACGTCTCCAAGGCCACGGGAGTTCCCTTTGCCAAGATCGCAGCGAAGGTCATGGCCGGAAAGTCGCTGCGGGAGCTGGGGCTGACCCAGGAACCGCGCGTCTCTGACTACTTCGTGAAGACTCCGGTTTTTCCCTTCGGAAGATTTCCGCGCGAGGACACCGTGCTCGGTCCGGAGATGAAGTCGACCGGCGAGGTGATGGGCAGCGCGCCGACCTTTGGCGAGGCGTACGGCAAGGCTTTGCTCGGCGCCGGGGTGACGCTGCCGATGACCGGCACCGCATTCATCTCCGTGAACGACAACGACAAGCGTCCGGTGGTGGCCCAACTGGCAAAGGATCTCCTCCAGCTCGGCTTCAGGATTCTGGCCACCTACGGGACGCTGGAGTTCCTGCAGCAGAACTCGATCGAAGCCTCCCTGGCGTTCAAGGTGCACGAAAGCGAGCGTCTCAACATCGTCGACCGGCTCATCAACGGCGAGGTGCAGCTGGTCATCAATACACCGCTTGGCAGAAAGTCTTTTTACGATGATGCCTACATCCGCCGCGCATCGCTGCAGTACGCCATTCCCTGTCTGACGACGCTCACGGCCGCCACGGCCGCCATCGACGCGATCCGCTCCCTTCGCGAGGGGACGGTGACCATCGCCACGATTCAGGAGCAACATGGAGTGGACAGGGTCCCCGGGCTGATCGCCCGCAACTCGTAATCAGAGTCTCTGGCCGGGACGCATGGACGCTGCAGCGTGGGTTAGGAAATTGCATCATTCTGGTGACGCAGGCTGCCCGCCTAGCGTCGATGGCGTGGTTCGCCGCCACCCGTATCGCCGAACCATCGTTGCACGAACAGATCTGGAGAGCTCCATGCGCAAGCTGCTAGCCGTTCTCATTTTTTTCGCCGCGGCCCGGGTTTCAGGCGCATCTCCCTTTGTCCGCGTTCTGGTCCCCTTGTATCTCGAACAGACTGTCCCAGGGATGTACGGAGCCATATGGAAGTCGGAATTCGCCATCCACAATGGTTCGGGACGTTCCTTCATCATCGAGACGTGCTTTCCGCTTGCTAACTCCGGCTGTATTCTCAACCTTATGGCGGATGAAGAACTTCTGCCGAATGAAACGCAAACGGCGTTGCCCGCTCGATACCCCAAGCTCACGGATGGTGCCGCTGGTGCGGTCGTCTACCTGCTGCCCCACGGGGATTCGCCGGCAGACGACTCGAATAAGTTGTCATTTCAAATCAGGGTCAAGGATCTGAGCCGGAGTGCTACAAACGCCGGGACCGAGGTGCCGGTAGTGCGTGAAAGCGCGTTTCGCACTTCGACGCTCCACCTCCTCAATGTTTCTGTCGACCCGCGCTTCCGGGTCCTGCTGCGTCTTTTCGAGATGAACCTCGATCGGGCTGAGTTCTCCGTTCGCGTCTTCGATCAGGCGACGAATGTGCTTCTCTCGGAGCTACGGGTTACGACGTCGACGCCTCCCCAGGGGTACCTCCGCTCTCGCCCTGGATTTGCGCAGATCGCCAACCTCACACCATCCTTGGGGATTGCTTCCCAGCCGATGCAACTCCGCGTCGAGGTCGAGCCGCTCACCGCAGGCAGTGCCTTCTGGTCGTACCTCAGTGTCACGAACAACGAATCGCAACAGGTGACGCTGGTGACACCGCAATAGAACACCGGACGCGGCCCGCCGGGCTGCTGCCTTGCAACCACCACCCAAAGGAGACGAAGTGGGGTCCCCCCTCCGCTGTCGTTCAAAGTTCACGAGAGCTTGTCGGGTAATTCACCGCCCCCGTAACTGCCGCCGGTGCTTCCGCGTCGTAATCTTTGAGAACAACTGCCGGAGGAACCATGCGAACTGCTGCTGCGACCCTGTTGCTCGTCCTGTGTTCCATCCCGCTCCTGGGGCAACCGGGGCCGCCTTCCCAGCGCGGGATCCGCTTCACGCCTCCTCGTGGACCGCAGGCCGGGAACGCCGAGATGGCCATCAGGCAGGCCATCGAGCAACTGGGGAACGAGAAGAAACTATACGACCGTGACCTCGAAGTCCTGCGCCACCTGCGCGGCGCAGACGAAGCTCTGACCGACGCCATGCAGCCGCTCACCGCGGTCCAGAAAGCGTACGAGGAGGTCGGTGCGGCTAAGGCTCTCCGGCCGGAGCTCCCGGTGATGCAGGGGATCATCAAAGCGCAGGAAGAGTTGGAGAACGCCCGGCGCAGTCCGCTCTCGGCTGACTTTGGACGTTTGCGCGGGGCACTTCGCAGCCAGGCCATCGGGCCCGCCGCCCGGGTCGTGGCGCGCAACGGACTCCGGCTTCAGGACGAGACCCTTTCCTGGCTCAAGGTTCAGGAGCTCATCGCGGTCCACCTGCGGACGCTGGCCGAGATCACCGGCGAGAGCCTTCGCGCCGCGCAATAGCGCGCTGGCGTGTCTGTGGTGCGCTGCGCTACCAGTCGGTGCGCCGGTAGTCTTTGAGGAACTGACCCCAGACATGGGTGCCGCTGTTGATCCCGCTGATGATCGGATCGACGATGCGTGCCGCACCATCGATGATGTCGA
The DNA here is from genome assembly GCA_039919215.1 of Thermoanaerobaculia bacterium. Classification (GTDB taxonomy): domain Bacteria; phylum Acidobacteriota; class Thermoanaerobaculia; order Gp7-AA8; family Gp7-AA8; genus JBDSGC01. The sequence goes on from JBDSGC010000165.1 coordinate 6,568, forward strand.
GCGGCGGGTGGAAGCGGTGGTCCACGATTTTGCGCGCCGCAATCTCCACCGGATCTTCGTCGGTCACCCAGCCGGTGTCCACGCTGTTCATGTGGATGCCGTCCGCGTGGTAGTCGGTGGCCGCGGTGCGGGTCATCATGTTCAGCGCCGCCTTGGCCATGTTGGTGTGGGGATGACGGGTGGTCTTCTGGCTGCGGTAGAACTGCCCCTCCACCGCGGAGACATTGACGATGTGCTTGTCCCTGCCGGCCGTTCGCAGCATTAGCGGCTTGAGGCGCGCGTTGATGATGAACGGCGCGACCGCGTTCACCAGCTGCACCTCCAGCAGTTCCACGGACGACACCTCGGCCATCAGCAGCCTCCAGGAGTTTCGCCCGCGCAGATCCACCTGCTGCAAGTCCTGATCGAGCTTCCCCTCCGGAAAGAGGCTTCGTCCGGCTTCGTCTTCCGGCAGGAGCGGCACCTGCGACATCGCGGCGGCGTGGGTCAGCCCGGTCAGATCCGAAAGCCGTTGCGCAGAGACATCGGAAGTGTCGGCGCCCGTCTCCGGCAGCATGCGATAACTGCGCACGCCTTCATAGGCGCCAAGAAGACGGCGCTCGTGCTCGCTCAACGTGTGCAGCGCAGCGGTTTCACCTTCCATCATGTGCTCGTAGAACCCCGGAGGGCGGCGGACGGTCTGGCAGGCGTTGTTGATGATGAAGTCGAGCCGGGTGCGGGTCTGCAGAAGCTCGTGGCAGAACGCTTCCACGCTTGGGGTGTGACGGAGATCCAGTCCGAAAATCTCCAGGCGGTCGGACCATGCGGCAAAGTCAGGCTCGCTGGCGTAGCGCGCCGCCGAGTCGCGGGGAAAACGAGTGGTGACGATGAGTTGAGCCCCGCAGCGCAACATCTTGAGACCTGCCTGATATCCGATCTTGACGCGCCCACCGGTCAGCAGCGCCACTCTGCCGCGCAAGTCCGCCAGCTCCGTCCGCTTGGCGAAGTTGAACTCCGCACAGGAAGGGCAGAGCTGGTCGTAGAAGTGATGGACCTGCAGGTAGTGCTGCTTGCAGACATAGCAATGCTGCGACTCGCCCAGCTGGCGCGACCCCTCTTCGGCTGGTTCATCGGCAGGGACAAGCTTCGGCGGGTAAACGTTCGGAGTGGTGAAGACCGGTTTGCGGCGCAGCTCCCGAATGCCGGTGGCGGAGAGCAGCTGATCGGCCTGCTGCGTCCTGGCCGCCTTTCGCTGCCTTGCGCTCGCCTTGACCAGTTTCCGTCGAGCACGATGATCCGGTTCGGACACCTTCCGCGTCGCCTGCAGAAGTCGCTGCACCTCTTCCGCCGGGGCAGCGGCCAGCAGGCCCCGGTTCGCATCGATCGATTCAAGCAATGCGATGGCCACGCGAAGCCGCTCCAGCAGCGGTCGTTCGGCAGCGGTTTCAGCAGCGGGGGGTTCCGGCTTCAGGCTGTCCATCGGATCGGCAGTGTGTAATGCGCGAGGATGCGGGAACATTCTTGCAGGGACCGGCACAGAAGTGAGGATCGGCCGTTCCGCGCAGCTCGCGGGGCACACGCACCGGCCGGCAAGGATGCCGGCGCTCCGAAGGCCTTCATCGCAAATTCACAACCGGTCGTAGGATGGATGGGTGCGACGCGTGCTCATTGTCGATGACGATCCGAAGGTCTGCGAGACGCTGGATCGATACCTGACTCATGCCGGGTACGCTACGGCGAGCGCGCTGGATGGCGCGCGGGCCCTCCGTCTGGCGCGCAGCTTTTCCCCCGATCTCGTCGTTCTCGATCTGATGCTTCCTGAAGTGAATGGGCTGGAGGTCTGCCGCTCTCTCCGCGCGGTCTCCAGCGTGCCCATCATCATGGTGACCTCGCGCTCGACCGAGCGGGACAAGCTCACCGGTCTGGCAGCGGGAGCGGACGACTACCTGACCAAGCCCTTCAGCCCGAGGGAGCTCGTGGCCAGGGTGGAAGCGGTGTTGCGAAGGAGCGCTCCGTCGGACGATCCCTCCTGCGTCGTTGCCGGCGCGCTGATGATCGACGAGCGACGCTGTGAGGTGACCATCGAAGGAAACGTGATCGTGCTGACGGCCACGGAGCTTCGGCTCCTGCTGGCCATGGCCCGCTCACCCGGCCGTGTCTTTCGACGCGATGAGCTGGCGTCGCAGGCCCTCGGGGAGGACTTCGACGGGCTTGATCGCACCATCGACGCGCACATCAAAAACCTCCGGCGGAAGCTGGGACCGGAGAAGCGCGAGCGGCCGCAGATCGTCACGGTCTTCGGCGTTGGTTACAAGCTGGTGGCCTGATCCATGCGCGCACTTCATTCGTTGCGCGGGCGGCTCATTGCGCTGGTCATCGCGCTGCTGGCCATCGTGATCGGTGGCATCGCCGTGGTGTCCACCGGCGTGGTGCACTACGAGATCCGCAAGCTCGAAGTGCACCGGACCCTTGTTGGAGAAAAGCTCGACGCTGGAGCAGCGGTCCGTGAGTACTTCCAACTTCATCGATCGTGGACCGGCGTGCAGCCGTCGCTGGAGCAGGCCGCGCGCTCTGCCGGCTCCGACGTGGCCTTGTTCGATGGGCAGCGACGGCTGGTGGCTACGGCTCCCCGAACCTTTCGTCCATCGCGGATCGAAGTCACCCGGGACGGGGCTCTGACCTACGAGCAGAAGACTGCGGGAGGCAGATCTCGGAGAATGCTCCGCGGTCCGCAGCTGGTGATTCGTGATGGGCGCGGGGCCGAGGTCGGATTTCTCTTTGTGCTTCCCGAGGAGAGCAAGCCCGATCTCGCACCGCGTCGCACGGTG
>JBDSGC010000166.1:0-6037 GCA_039919215.1 Thermoanaerobaculia bacterium
GGCCCAGCGACAGAAGGCGTACACGGCATAGACCGCTCGACGCTTATGCGCGGGCAGAAAGCGGAAGCCCACCGAGAAGTTTGCGCCGTGCCGATGCGCCACAGCGCGGCAGAAGTCATCGGCCTCACCGATCGTCGAGGTCCCCGAAGTGGTCGGGGCGTCTATGGCACTCATAACGGGAGGTTCGCTTTCTCTGTCGCGGAATCTTCGACCACCAGCGGTCCCAGTGGGGGGACCTTGATCGCGGTGTCTCGCGAGCGGCACCAATGAATGCCCGGCTTGTGCATGCACCGGCCTTCGTGACGCCAGAAACGTCGCACCGCGCGGAAGAGGAGCGATTTCCACCAGTTGGTGGCGTGCCAGGACCCGAGGTAACGATGAAAGTCGCGGGCGACGCCGGCGCGGCGGACGAACATCGACAGGCCGAAGTTTCCTCCCGCTTCGTACAGGAAGCGGTTGACCAGGCTGGTCTCTTGTTTGGCCGACAGCGCGTCCGTCCAGAGCTCGTCGTAGCTGCGGTTCTCCAGGATGCTGCGTGCAGCGAGATTCCCGCTGGTCAGCGCGTAGCGGATTCCGAGACCGAATAGGTAGTCCTGAAATCCGGCGGCCTCACCGACGTAGCGCGATTCTCCAGCGGTGGCCTGTTTTTTCAGATGGAAGTTCATGTACGAGTAGCCGGTGCGGGTCTCTGCGGGAATGGAGAATGCGTGAACGCGCTGTGCGGCTGCCAGAGAGTGCTCGAAGTAGTCGTCGATCTTTTTGAAGTTCGCAACAATGGCGCAGCCGAAGGTGGCGATTCCGTCGAGGATGAACAGATACGAGTAGCCGCCTGGCGAGCGCTCGTGGTTGAAGAAGACGTCGACCCGTTCCTCGTCGTTGGACTTCCAGGTCATCTCCCGGGCCAGGCCGTCGGGCGTGGCCGGTCCGGTGGCCACGATGTCCGCCTGCTCGGGTGCCAGACGGCTGTTGAACATCACCTTCACGCCCAGTGCTCGTGCCTGAGCCAGAAGGCCGCGATCCAGCGTCCCTTCCTCGGCGCCTCGCTTGATGAACCAGCCGAACGGCCGATTGCTGCGGATCTTCCTGGCGCGGTCGCGATGATCGTAGAAGGTCGCCCATGTGGCAGGCTTGCAATCGAAGTTTCGCTCGATCCCGATGCGCTCGAGAAACTCGGGCACTCCTTCCGTCTCCGAGGCCGCTTCGATGATCTGCAGATCGCCGATGAAACGAGTTCCCACGTCGGCCTTCGCTTCGTGCACTTCGACGGTGCGGCCCGCCCGCGCCAGGAAGATGGCGGCGGCAAGCCCGGAGGGGCCAGCGCCGGCGATGCGGATGGGGACGGGGCTGCTCATGGGCGCGACATGGTATCGCGCAGGCAGCGGGATGAACCTCATTGGTCATCCTGAGCCGGGAAACGGCGCGATGCGCCGTGGAAGCGGTGATGACAAACTCTCCCATCGAGAGTCCCTCTCCCCGCCGCAGCGGGGAGAGGGTGCCGCGAAGCGGGGGTGAGGCGTTCTTGCCGGAAAGGATTGACCCCTCATCCGGCCTACGGCCACCTTCTCCCCGCTGGGCCGGGGAGAAGGAACTCGATCGTGAGAGGCGTCGTGGGGGGGTCATTAGAAGCCGCGAACACGGCGAAGGATCAACGGCTGACACCATTCTTGCTACGATCCCCACCGAGTGACCGAGCAGCCGTCGATGCAGTCCGTCCCGAAGAAAGGCCAGCCATCAGGTTTGCCGGACGCGGAGGTTGCGGACCGCGAGGTCGACCGGCGCGAAGCCATCCTCGAAGTGGAGAGCCTCCGCACTTCCTTTCCCACGGCGAACGGCTTGGTCCATGCGGTTGACAACGTCTCGTTCAATGTGCGGAAAGGCGAGGCGGTGGCCCTGGTCGGCGAGTCCGGCTGCGGCAAGAGCGTCACCGCGATGTCGATCATGCGGCTGGTGGCTCCGCCGGGAAAGATCACCGGCGGTCACGTCCGATTCAAAGGGAAGGACATCGCCTCATTGTCGGAGCGGGAGATGCGTCACGTGCGCGGCAACGACATCGCCATGGTGTTCCAGGAGCCGATGACGTCGCTCAATCCGGTGTTCAAGATCGGCGCGCAGGTGACGGAAGCCATCCGCATTCACAGGAAGGTCTCGAAGAAGGAGGCGCGCCAGCTGGCGGGGGAGATGCTGGAGCTGGTGGCCATTCCCGATCCGGTGAAGCGGCTCGACGACTATCCGCACCAGCTTTCCGGCGGGATGCGGCAGCGGGTCATGATCGCCATGGCCCTCTCCTGCGATCCCGAACTTCTCATCGCCGACGAGCCGACGACCGCTCTCGACGTCACCATCCAGGCGCAGATCATGGAGTTGCTGGCATCGCTGCAGGAACGCCTCGGTCTGGCCATTCTGCTGATCACCCACGACCTCGGCGTGGTGGCTGAGTTCTGTGAGCGCGTGGTGGTGATGTACACGGGCCGGATCGTGGAAGAAGCGCCGGTCCGCGACCTGTTCGCCAACCCCGCCCATCCCTACACCCGTGGACTGCTTCGCTCGCTGCCCAGCGTGAGCGCCGGCCGCGATGCATCGGTCAACCGTTTGCCCACCATCGCCGGCATGGTCCCGCCCATCACCGCACTTCCTCCCGGGTGCAAATTCAATCCGCGCTGTCCCGATGTCATGCCCATCTGCCTCGGGCACGAGCCGGCGCGCATGATCGTGGGGCCGGGTCACGACGCCCGCTGCTATCTGCACGGCGATCAGGCCGACCCGGAGCGCTCATGAATCCATCAGGGCTCATGGCCGGTCAGCCGGCCGCGTCTCTCCGGTCGTTCTCACAGCGAGGTCGATGTGTCTGACGAGAAACCGTTCATCGGCGGCACCGGAACCGAAGCGCCGGTGACTGTCGGGTCGGCCGGCGAGATGCCGATGGGAACCGCGGTTGGTCCGATTCCGGAACCTCGTCGTGAAGAACGTGACCGCGATGGCCATTCGCAGCGTGCTTCGGAACAGTCGGCTCCTCAACAGACGCCAGTCATCCCGATGGGAGACGGCGATCCACTGCTGATCGTCCGCGATCTGCGCAAGTACTTTCCGGTCAAGCGGGGAGTTCTCGGGCGAGTGGTGGCGAACGTGAAAGCGGTCGACGGCGTGACCTTCGGCATTGGCAGGGGAGAGACACTCGGCCTGGTCGGCGAGTCGGGCTCGGGCAAGACGACGGCAGGCCGTTGCATACTCCGGCTGATCGAGCCGACCTCCGGGTCGGTCAGTTTCGAGGGGACCGACCTTCTCGCGCTCGACTCAGGGGACCTGCGCAGGATCCGTCAACACATGCAGATTGTGTTTCAGGATCCCTACGCCTCGTTGAACCCTCGCATGACGGTAGGGACGATCGTGGCCGAGCCGCTGATCATTCATGGGCACCTCTCGTCCGGCGACCGCGCCGATCGGGTAGCCGAGCTTCTGACCAAAGTGGGACTGAGTCCCGACTACCGGAAACGCTATCCGCATGAGTTTTCGGGCGGCCAGCGGCAGCGGATCGGCGTGGCCCGCGCGCTGGCGACGAACCCGAAGTTTCTGGTTCTCGACGAGCCAGTATCGGCGCTGGACGTTTCGGTCCAGGCGCAGGTGATCAATCTTCTCCAGGATCTGCAGGAAGAGCTCGGGCTGACCTACCTTTTCATCGCTCACGATCTCTCCGTGGTCGAGCACATCTCCACCCGGGTGGCGGTCATGTATCTGGGAAAGGTGATGGAGCTTTCCCGTCGACGATCGCTTTACGACGACCCGCTGCACCCGTACACGAAGTCCCTGCTCTCGGCGGTTCCCACGCCCGATCCCACCGTGAAGAAGCACCGCATCATCCTCAATGGCGACATCCCCACGCCGCTCAACCCTCCCAGCGGATGTGTGTTCCACACGCGTTGCCCCATCGCCCAGTTCCCGATCTGCAAGGACGACGTGCCGGCGCTGATCGAGCACAAGCCGGGACAGTTCGCCGCCTGTCATTTCGCAGGAGCGCCGATCCCTGAGTCGGCGCGCATCGCCAGGCCGGCGACCGAGAAGAAGTAGCTTTTCGTAGCGCCGGCGGCCCTGCCGGCCGTGTCGCAGGCATCCCGCCCGCGGGACCTCGCCGAAAGCGCCCATTGGGCTGGATCTGACGCACAGGCCGGCAGTGTCGCGCTCCTTTCAACCGGCCGATGGGCGCGCAACGTCCGGCACCTTCGATTCCACCGATTCGACGTTTCGCCCAACCGTTCGTAGTCCCTGCAAGCGCACGCATTAGAATGCATGGTGGCCACTCGGCGTACGGCCCACCCCCATCGAAACTCTCACCCGCCCGCTTCGTACAAGAGGCCTGTCTAGGAGGATTCCCACATGACCGCTGTCCGACGGTTGCTGATCATCGCCTGCGCACTGAGCGCCGGTGCTGTTTCGGCGCAGACAAAGAAAACCAGCAGAGCGACCGCCAGGCAGCCGTCGCCCGTCACCGTCTCCATGGATCCGTCGCGCACCGATTCCGACACGCCGAGGGGCCGCAAAGTAACGGTGACCGTTCAGGCGGACACGGACCAGGACAAGGACAACGCGCGTTCGCTGCGCCTGTCCCTGGATGATGCCATTCGAACTTCCGTCGAGAAGAACCTCGGCGTGCAGGTCCAGCGCTACGACTATCAGATGGCCGGCCAGAGCCTGCGCTCGACCTACGGCGCTTTTGACTGGTTTGCGACGGCAGACGTCGCGCATCAGAGCCAGCGGTCTCCGACGATCTCCAGGTTCGCCTCGAACGGCGGACGGAACACCTTCGCCAACCTCGGTGTCCAGCAGTTCATCCCCACCGGCGGGACCTACAACCTCGGTTTCCGCAACTCCCGTGACGTCACCACTGGCGGAGGAACGTTCATCAACCCCGCCTACCGCTCCAGCCTGTCCGCGTCGTTCGATCAGCCGCTGCTTCGGAACTTCGGCACCGATATCAGTCGCCGCGGAATCAACATCGCCCGCAACACCCTCGGCATCAGTCACGAGGCATTCCGGCAGACGTTGATGAACACCGCGGTCTCCGTGGAACAGGCCTACCTCGATCTCATCTACGCACGCCAGTTCGTGGACGTGGTGAAGGAGTCTCTGTTCCTCGCTCGGGACCAGGCGCGCATCACCCAGATCCGCATCGACGTCGGCGCCTCCGCGCCACTGGACATCCTGCAGCCCAACGTGCAGACGGCGACGGAGGAGGGAAATCTGATCGTGGCCGTGGCCTCCGTTCGCGACGCCGAAGATCGTCTGCGTCAGCTGATGCACCTCGACCCTTCGGAATGGGACCGCCCCATCGTCCCCACCGACTCCATTCGCTTCGTCCCCGTGCCCGTGGACGTCGAGCAGTCGGTGGCCCGAGCCATGGAGCTCCGGCCGGAGTTGCGCGAGGCCGGCCTGATCACCGCGACGCGGAAGATCCAATACCTCTACGCACGCAACCAGGTGCTTCCGAAGCTCGACGCGGTCCTGAGCTACAACGCGGCAGGGCTGGCCGGTCGAACACTGGATATCGACCCGGTGACCAACCTCCCGACCGGAACGGCCACCACGACCAACTTCCCCAACGCGCTGAACCAGGTGTTCGGGAACGACTCGCCGTCATGGTCCGTGGGATTCACCGTTGGAGTCCCGATTCTGAACATCGGGGCGCGCGCGGAGAAGAAGCGGGCAGAGCTCGACCTCGCGCAGTCGAAGACCAGCGAGCAGCTCACCAGGGAGAACGTGGCCGTCGAAGTGCGCAAGGCCTCACGCGACATCGACACCGCCGCGAAGTCGATCACCGCCACCCGGGCGGCGCGCGAAGCGGCGGAAAAGAACCTCGACGCCGAACGGAAGCGTTACGAGAACGGCATGACTACGAATTTCCAGGTCCTGCTGGTGCAGGGGCAGCTTTCCACGGCGCGGGTCCGGGAGATCCAATCCGTGGTCTTCTACAACAAGTCGCTGGCGACCTACCATCGCGTGGTGGGAGACCTTCTCGATGAGCGGAACATTCGCGTCGAGGAGGAGA
>JBDSGC010000167.1:0-9844 GCA_039919215.1 Thermoanaerobaculia bacterium
ATTTTGAATGTGTCCTCGCTGAGCGCTGGCGGAACGAGCAGGCTCTCGACGAAAACGCCTTCGACCTGGTCAACTGATCGGGTTCAGCGAGCGCCCTGTTCCATCGCAGCGAGCACCGCAGACGGGCCGATCTCCCTGCGGGCGCGAACCATCTCCGAACGTGCCGCCTCGAGAATCTGCGAACTGGTGTAACCGATCGCAGGATCGTCGGGAACCAGATAGCGATACTCACGCCCCGCCAGAAGTGCGGGCGGGAAGGCGGACCGCCGCGCGAAGATCATCGCCGCGTCATCGAATGCCAGCAACGCCCAGTCGCGGCGCCGGTATCGCACCAACGAGGCAGGAAGCGCGCGTCGCTCGCCGCTGGCTACATCCATCACTTCGATCCTTTCCCGTTGGTACTCGTCCACGGCCAGAGCAACCGTGTAACGATCCAGCAAGGCGCGCCAGGCCCGGCTGTCGCCACGAGCCCGCGCGTCCTCGGCGATGAACTCGCGAAAGAGCTCGTTCCGCCCGTCGGTCAGAGCGCGCCGCGCGGGGTAGAAGGTCCACTGCAGCAGTCCTCCGAACTGATCGGCGTTGTAAATGTTGCCCGGCAGTCGCAACGCCGCCAGGGTGCGCACCGCCGCGACGGGAAACCGGGTCGCATCAATCCCCCTCTGATGAGTGTCCTGCCGAAAAACCCAGATCAGGGGGATGAGGGCACAGGTGGCGAAAACAGCCGACAGCCTTTCCTCGCGAAGATTCCATCGCGGAAGCAGCAGGGGAAGCGCTGCGAAATACAGTCCCTGATTGCGCACCGACCGCACCGCCAGCGCCGCCAGCACCACAAAGATCGCGATGCGCCAGAGACTCTCGCGGTGCCGGTCGCTCACCAGGAACCAGACCGTAGCGATGGCAACCGTCAGATAGAACAGCGGAAAGATCGCGGGAGGACTGGGAAGCCACTCGGCATTGACGAATTCCTGGCTGCGGATCAGCGCGGTCAATCGGATGGGAGCGGCCACCCCCCTCCACCCGAAAGGGTTGATCAGCAACGCGGCGGCGCTGGCGAGCGCAACCCAGATCCGTTTGCGATCGATGGCGACGGTTGCCAGCGCGAGCATCGGCGCAAGAATCGCGGAGGGGTGCACGTTGATCCAAAGCATGCTCACCAGGGCGTAGTCGATGAGAAGCCATCGCAGGGTCAGACGGCTGCGCAGGCATCCCAGCGCCATCACCATCAACATCGCTGCCGCGGTGGAGGGACGGACACCGAGCCGGTCGAAGGCACCGGCAAACGCTACGGCCGCGATCAGAAGGGACCCGCCAATTTCTGCGGGCGCCCACTGGCGGGAACCATCATCTCCGCCCGGCAAACGATTTCGAAACCAGAAACCCGCCGTGAAGATGGACGCCACCAGCAGTGCGTTGACGAGAGAAATCCCAGGATCTCCCACCGATCGCTGGATGGCCTGCAGAGCCACCTCGTACAGCCACTCGCCATTGATCCACGGATCTTTCGCGCTGGCAACGGCGAGCGGATCCACGCGCGGAAGCGCGTGGTGGTCAGCGATCCAGCGACCGGCGGCCAGGTGCCAGAAGTAATCGTAGCTGCGGATGGGCGCCACTGCCGCCACGCTCACGGTCAGAAAAAAAAGAACCGCCGCAATCCGCCTCAGCATCGCCGCGAGTATAGCGGCGGTGCCCGGGCCGGCACGGCCGGCGGCGCTGGTTGCCCAAGGCTCAGCCAAGATCACGCTTCAAGAGGTTCTGCCGCGCAGGCCCCTGATGGAGCAGTGGCGGGGAAAGGGATCTCGAGGGATCTCGATTGATGACTTTGAAGGCGCCGATTGAGCTGACGGCGCCGTTGCAGCGAGTCGCGAGAATCCTCGATCTACGTTACCGGAGGAGGATCGGGCCGTGCCGGAGGCGCGGGAGGGGCCGTGATCGCGGAAGGGGCAGAAGGCGCGAGCGGTGCCGGTGGGGCCTGGAGCGCTGGTGCTTCCCCTCCGTTCTCGATCCGGATATCGCCGTTTACGGTGGTGATCCGGAGCGCATACTTTCCGCCGTTCACTTCGCCGGATACCCGCCGGCTTCCGGGATGGGAGCGGATGTTCAACGGGAACGCGGCTTCCACATCGCCGTTGACCTGGGAGAAATCGCCGGCGAACGATGCGCTGGCGGGCAACACCAGATTCACACCCCCGTTGACGGTCTTGAGCGATGCTCCGTGGAACTCGTTCAGGAAACGTGCTTCGATCCGACCGTTAACCGCTTTGGCCTCGACCTCCGACGATCCTGGTGACTCGATGTCGACCACACCGTTGACGGTGGTGGCGCGGGTCTCACCGGCCACTCCGTGCGTGGTGATCCGTCCGGTGACGGTATGGAGATCCACTTCTACGTTTGCCGGTACATGCAGCGCGTAATCGACGCGGGTGTCGTTGCGGCCCCAGAAACCGAAAACGACGGTGTTGTGCTCTCGCCGGCGTCCGATGACCAGGGTGTCGCCTTCGATCTGGGTCATGAAAAAGCCCTGATTCTCCGCTTTCGCTGCCGGCTCTTTGTCGCTGCGCACCTGGGCGTTCAGGCTGATGGAGTTCGCGGATCCCGCGTCGACCGTGATCGCACCGTCGATCTCTCGGACCTCGATCCGCCGGATGGTCTGGGCCGGCCACTGGCGCTCGATCCGGACGGTCCTCCGCTCCATCTGGCTCCCGCATGAAGTGGCCAGGAGGATGGCGGCGAGCGAATAGACTGCTTGGCGGCGGCTGTTCATAGGAACCCTGAACCTGTTGGTACGGGAACGGAACGAAAGGGTTTCCTCATGGATGGCTCGCAGACCACACTCCTCAGGATCGCCGCCTTTCTGGTGGACGCTCTCTCCCTTTCGGTCCTCCTCATTCTGCCAGCGTCGGTCATCAGTTACAGCCTGGCCTGGATTGGCGGAGCCATCAAAGCCATCCAGATCGTCTGGCTGGTGGCGCTGGTCATCGTGATGACCGGGATGCTGATCCGCGACGGTCACAAGGGCCGTTCCCTCGGTAAACGCATTCTCGGGCTGCGACTGGTCACTCCGGTCGGTGAAGGCTGTGGCTACGGCCGATCCATCGTTCGCAACCTCCCTTTGCTCGTACCCGGCTGGAACCTCATCGAGCTCATCATGGTTGTGGCGGGGAAGGCCAGGACGGGCGATCGCATCGCGCGAACGAGCGTCACCGAGGAGTAGGCCGGCACGGCCGGCGGCGCTGGTTGCCCAAGGCTCCGCCAAGATGACGCTCCAAGCCACTCTGCCGCGCGCAGGCTACTGGCCCCCATTTCTCTCACCCGTCCCTGTGAGAAATGCGGGCTAAAATGAAATCGATGCAGTATCGCGAGCTCGGGCGGACCGGCATCCGTGTCTCCACCATCGGTTTCGGCGCGTGGGCCATCGGCGGTCCGGTCGAGATCGCCGGCACGCCGGTCGGTTGGGGGAAAACCTCCGACGACGAGTCGCTGACGGCGATCCGCCGCGCCCGCGACCTGGGCGTCACTTTCTTCGACACCGCAGACAGCTACGGCTTCGGCCGCAGCGAGTCCCTTCTCGGCATCGTGTTGTCGCGCCGCCGTCAGGATGTGGTGATCGCCACGAAGGTCGGCGTGGTGCGCACCTCGTCCGGCGATCTCAAGAAGGACTTCAGCAAGCAGCACATCTTTCACGCCGTCGATGGCTCACTCAAACGGCTGCGCACCGACTACATCGATCTCTATCAGATGCACAATCCCACCATCGAGCAGCTCGCGCGCGAGGAGATTCAGGACGCCATGGAGCGTCTCCAGGACGCCGGAAAAATCCGCTTCTGGGGAGTCTCCGTTTCCAACCCCGAGGAAGGGATTGAGATCGTGAACCGCGGCTGGGGACACACCCTGCAGGTTCTCTACAACATCCTGAATCAGGCGCCGTCGACGGATCTCTTTCCGCTGGCGAAGCAGAAAGGGTACGGGATCATTGCCCGCGTCCCGCTGGCTTCCGGGCTGCTCACCGGCAAGTTCCGGATCGACTCGGTGCTGCCGACTGATGATGTGCGCCAGAACTTCCTCACCGTCCGCCGGCTGCAGGAGGCCATCGAGCGCGTCGATGAGACGAAGTCCATCGTCGGTGGGGCCGCCCGCACTCTGGCCGAGGCGGCACTCCGCTTCGTCCTGGCCAGCAGCGCGGTCAGCACCACGATCCCGGGAGCGCGAAACGCCCGGCAGGTCGAGATCAATGCCGCTGCCGGCGAAGACACGCTTCCCGTCGAGGTGGTCGAGAAATTGAGATCGCGCCTGGGCGATTACAACTTTTACCAGCGGCACTCCATCCGGATCTGAGCCGGCACGGCCGGCGGCGTTGGTTCGCAAAGCGTCCGCCACGATTTTCGCATCAGTCGCGTTCAAGGCAATGTTCGATTTTTTCACAGCCTCTGAGGGAACGGTGTCGTCGTTCGTGTGGCGCGGCCTTCCCGGCCGCACCACACCGGCACTGTGGAATCAGGAACACACCCGACATCTGGCCTGTTCTCCATACGAATGCCCACTCGGACAATTTCCATTCGCGGCGCCCGGACCCACAATCTCAAGAACGTTTCAGTGGACATCCCCCAGCGCCAGCTCACTGTGTTGACGGGGCCGTCGGGATCAGGGAAGTCGTCGCTGGCGTTCAACACGCTGTACGCCGAGGGGCAGCGCAGGTTCGTGGAGTCGATGTCGACCTACGTGCGGCAGTTCCTGGAGCGCATCGACCGGCCGGACGTCGACGAGATCGAAGGCATTCTTCCGGCCATCGCCATCGAGCAGAAAAACTCGGTCAAGAATGCCCGGTCCACGGTGGCCACGGCGACGGAGCTTGCCGATCACATCCGCCTGTTCATGACGTATTGCGGCGAGACGATCTGTCCCGACTGCACCGTCGTGGTGCGGAAGGAAACGCCGGAGTCGATCACGAAAGAGATCGCCTCGTCGCTCAATGGAAAGCGCCTGGTGATCCTCGCGCCGATCTTCTTCGAGGCGGAGAACCGGGGAGAAGTGCTCCGCCAACTGATGAAGGCCGGCTACTACCGCGCCTGGATTGATGGTCAGGTCGCCGACCTCAAGGAGATCGACACGGAGGGATTCACCGCACTGGAACTGGTGATCAATCGGATCCGGGTCAACGGCGAAGAGCTGACGAAGATCACGGAGGCCATCGAGCAGGCATTCGAGATCGCCAAGGGAAACGTCAACGTTCTGGAAGAATCGAACGAGGGCTGGATCAGCCACCGTTTCACCTCCCGCTTCGCGTGCAATCGCTGCGGAAACGAGTTCATCGAGCCCACCCCGCCACTCTTTTCCTTCAACTCACCCCTGGGCGCCTGCACCAAATGCCAGGGCTACGGGCGAATCATCGGAATCGATCTGGCGAAAGTCATTCCCAATCGCTCGCTGCGGCTCGATGAACTGCCCATCGCTCCCTGGAACTCGCCTGGCTACGAAGACTGCTACGACGATCTGAAGAAAGCTGCCGCCAAATACAAGCTTCGTCTCGACGTTCCCATCGACCAGCTCACGCCGGAAGAATGGACGCTGCTGCACGACGGGCGCAGCAAGTGGTATGGCATCAAGGGCTTCTTCGAATGGCTGGAGACCAAAAAGTACAAGATCCATGTGCGGGTAAAGCTGTCGAAATACCGCAGCTACGAGCCCTGTCCGCAGTGCCACGGGTCGCGGCTGAAGACCGCCGCGTCGAACGTTTACTTTCGCGAGATGACCATCGCCGAGCTATTCGCGATGAACGTGCGGACGGCGCGGCGCTTCTGGGAGCTCCTTCCGATGTCCAAGGAAGAACAGGCCATGGCCGGCCATCTCCGCCGCGAGATCGTCAACCGTCTGGTCTATCTCGATGAGGTCGGCCTGTCGTATCTCACGCTGGAGCGACAGACGCGCACTCTCTCCGGCGGGGAGTCGCAGCGCATCAACCTCGCCGCGGCCCTGGGAAGCTCCCTGACCGAGACCATGTATGTGATCGACGAGCCGACCGTGGGTCTGCACGCGCGCGACAGCGAACGTCTGCTCGCGGTGCTTCGCCGCCTGAAGAATGCCGGCAACACCGTCATCGTGGTGGAACACGATCCCACCATCATCGCCGGCGCCGATCAGACCATCGAGCTGGGACCGGGAGCCGGCGAACTGGGAGGCGAAGTCCTGTATGTCGGTCCCCCGCGCCTTTCCCAGCTCCAGTCGCCCGAACCGCTGCTGGAGCTTCCGCGCGATCTCTCCGACGCCGGCGCCATCGTCATCCGTGGCGCGCGGGAGCACAACCTGCGGGGGGTGGATGTCTCCATCCCGCTGGGTCGATTTGTCGCCGTCACAGGCGTCTCCGGCTCCGGCAAGTCCACGCTCATCCGCAACTGTCTGTTCAACCGCTACCAGCGCGACGTGCGCGGAGCTAGCGGTCTGGAGGTCGGCGCCGTGACTTCGCTCGAAGGGGTCGAACGGATCTATGACATGCAGTTCATCGATCAGTCGCCCATCGGCCGCTCCTCGCGCTCCAACCCGGCAACCTACGTCAAGGCCTGGGACGAGATCCGCAAAGTGCTCTCGGAGACCACCGGCGCCAAACTGAACGGCGTCACTCCCGGCATGTTTTCCTTCAATACCGTCGGGGGACGCTGCGACGCCTGCGAAGGCGCGGGGACGGTCACCATCGACATGCAGTTCCTCGCCGACGTCGAAGTGGTCTGCGACAAGTGCGGTGGCAAGCGGTTCAACGAACAGGTCATGAAGGTGACCTACAAGAATCGCAATGTGAACGACGTTCTGAAAATGACGGTCGACGAGGCCATGAAGTTCTTTGTGGACAAGCGCGCGCTCCTCAAGCGGCTCTCCTCTCTCCGCGCCGTGGGACTCGGATACCTCCGCCTGGGACAATCGACAGCTTCCCTGTCCGGTGGCGAGGCCCAGCGGCTCAAGCTCGCCTCGTTCCTGGCGGAGAACGCCAAGAGCGATGCGAAGCGCCTGTTCCTGTTCGATGAGCCCACCACCGGTCTTCACTGGAGCGACGTCGAGCAACTGCTCCAGACCTTCCGGGAGTTGATCGACCGCGGCAACTCGGTGCTGGTCATCGAGCACAACATCCAGTTGATCGAGGCGTCCGACTACGTCATCGACCTCGGACCGGACGGGGGCGACGGCGGCGGCGAGATCGTGGCGGTCGGAACTCCGGAAGAGGTCGCCGCAAATCCTCGCAGCATCACCGGACGCTACCTGTTGCGGTCGCGGATGCCGGAGCAGGCGACCGCCTGAGTGTGACCCTGCCGTAACCTTGAAACCGCCTACAATGCCGCCATCCGAGCTGCACGTGAATGAGGCCGTCGAGCGGCCCATCCAGGAGAACTGAATGACCACAACGCCGCAGGACTTCCCTGACATCGTCGGGGCCAGGCCGGATCACCCCGTCGTCGCTCCGTTCGAACCGTACATCCCGCCCGAGACGGAGATTCGCGAGTTGACCGTCCTGCCGCTCATCGTGGGCACGATCCTGGGGATGATCTTCGGCGCCTCCTCGCTCTACCTGGTGCTCAAGGTGGGCCTCACCGTCAGCGCCTCCATCCCCGTAGCCGTCATCTCCATCACGCTTTTCCGAATCCTTTCCAAGCTCGGGCTCAAAGACGCCACGATCCTGGAAAACAACATCGTGCAGACCGCCGGCTCCGCAGGCGAGTCGATCGCCTTCGGCGTCGGCGTGACCATGCCGGCGATCATGATCCTGGGCTTCGATCTCGAGATCACGCGCGTGATGCTGGTGGCCATCCTCGGCGGACTGCTGGGGATCCTGATGATGATCCCGCTACGCCGCGCGCTGATCGTGCAGCAGCACGGCATCCTCAAGTACCCCGAAGGCACCGCCTGCGCCGAAGTGCTGAAGGCAGGAGCCTCCGAGGAGTCGCAGGCTGCAGCCTCCGAAAGCGCGAAACGGGAGATGGCTGCGATGGGTGGCGCCACCACCAGCGCCAAGACGATCTTCAGCGGCTTCGGCATCGGCCTTCTCTACAAAGCGGCGAACGTCGCGTTTCGAGGATGGAAAGACACGCCGGAGAAGGTGTTCGGGCCTCCCTTCGCAGCTGGTTCGATCTCGGCAGAAATCTCGCCCGAACTGCTCGGTGTCGGTTACATCATCGGACCGCGGATCGCCTCGATCATGTGCGCCGGTGGCGTGCTCGCGTACCTCGTGCTGATCCCCGCCATCAAGTTCTTTGGTTCCGGCCTGCTGGAACCGCTCGCACCGGCGACCACCAAATTGATCCGCGATATGTCGCCGGGTCAAATCCGCAACGCCTACATCCTTTATATCGGAGCGGGCGCGGTCGCCGCCGGCGGCATCGTCAGCCTGCTGCGCTCCCTGCCCACCATCTGGCACGGCATGAAGGAAGGGCTGAAGGATCTGAAGGGCGGCGCGTCGGCTCGGGCCGCCATGATCCGAACCGATCGCGATCTCTCGATGAAGCTGGTGCTGATCGGCAGCCTGGTTCTCATCGGCGCCATCTGGGCCGCTCCCGGCCTTCACATGAACGTCCTCGGCGCGCTTCTGATCGTCATCCTCGGATTTCTCTTCGTCACCGTTTCCTCCCGGCTCACCGGTGAGATCGGTTCCTCCTCCAATCCCATCTCCGGGATGACCGTGGCCACGCTTCTGATCACCTGCCTGGTCTTTCTGGTGATCGGCTGGACCGGTCCTGGCTACTACGTCACGGCGCTGTCGGTCGGAGCGATCGTCTGCATCGCCTCCTCCAACGGCGGTACCACCTCACAGGATCTGAAGACTGGCTACCTGATCGGAGCAACCCCGCGCAACCAGCAGATTGCCATCCTCATCGGTGCTCTGGCCTCGGCACTGGTGCTCGGACCGATTCTTCTCGCGCTGAACAACGCGGCCACCGTCTATGTCCCTCGCGTCAGTCAGGAACCGTCCACCGACGCGGCGGGGCAGTCTTCCATGAAAGCCACCGAAAACTGGCCGCTGGGGCTGCACGTCGATCCCTCCTCACTGACCGCCAAAGAAAGCTATCAGGGCACGGAGTACTTTGTGTGGCACCAGATCGCCACCGAGGGGACTGCGGCCACCAAGTACCTGGTCGACACCAGCGGAAACCCTGCTTTTCTGGTCGATCCCGGCATCAACGGCACGCACAAGTTCAGCGCGGATGGACAGCACGAGGTCAAAAAGTTCGACGCGCCGAAGGCAACGCTGATGTCCTACATCATCAAGGGCATCCTCAGCCGCAAGCTGCCCTGGGGGCTGGTACTGCTGGGCGTGATGATCGCCCTGGTCCTGGAGATGGCGGGCATTCCGTCGCTGGCCTTCGCAGTCGGCGTCTACCTGCCGCTGTCCTCTTCCAGCCCGATCTTCATCGGCGGCGCGATCCGCTGGCTGGCCGATCGCCACATCCGTCGCAAGTACCAAGGCAAGAACCTGACCGAGGATGAGCTCATCGCGGAAGGCGACAAGAGCCCGGGCGTGCTGATGGCTTCCGGGTACATCGCCGGCGGCGCCATTGCCGGCATCCTCATCGCCTTCATGGCAGGCGTTCCTTTCATGGCGAACTTCAACAAGGGGCTGGACAGTTTCGCCGAGAAGAATCCCTTTGTGACTGGCGCAAGCGCCGACCTGCTCTCCTGCATCCCGTTCGTGATTCTGGTCGGGTTGCTCTACCTGGTCGGACGCGATGTGCTTCTCGCTCCGAAGAAAGTAGTCCGGCCGGAGACGCCGATCTAACGCCTCACCGACACGTCGCAGAAAAGGCCCGCTTCGGCGGGCCTTTTGTTTCTCTACGCAGCTTCGGCCGTGGGATCAACGGTTCCGCTTCCT
>JBDSGC010000168.1:0-6795 GCA_039919215.1 Thermoanaerobaculia bacterium
CGCGGACCCTCTCCCCGCTGCGGCGGGGAGAGGGAACTCGCGTGAGGATGTGTCATCGAGTCTCAACAGCGCCGCACCGCGCTGTTTCTAGGGTTCGCGCCATCCTCAGGAATGACAGCGCTGTTGCAAAGCCGCCCTACATCCGCGGTTTCATGGCCAACAGGAAATCGTGTGCGATCTTTGCTCCGGCATACTCCGCCGGCCCGGCGTCTTCGGCGATGATTCCGAATGCAATTTTCGGCGACTCCGCCGGAGCGAAGGCCAGGATCAGCGCTTCCAGTCCGCTTTTCCGCTCGCCGGCAGTCCCGGTCTTCATGGCCAGCGTCATCCCCTCCACCGGTGCGCGGCGTCCAGTGCCATGCGTGGCGGTGGTCACCGCCTGCATGGAGCGAGTGATCGCCTCGGCGGCCTCGGGGCTGGCAACCTGCGTCTTCGGTTGCACCGGCCCTTTCGACACCAGGTCGCCGAGGATGGAGTGGCGTTCCCGAAGGAGGATGGGCGTGGTCATCATGCCGTGATTGGCCACCATCGAGGCGACCATGGCCACATGCAGCGCATTCATCGACTCGTGCGCCAGACCGATGGCGTAGAAACCTGTCTCGAAGTTGTTGAAGATCCGTCCGACCGTTTTCCCGAGGGGAACGGTGAATAGCCCGAGATCGACCTGCGAGTCGAAGCCTGCGGTGTTCATGAAGTGAACGAGGCGATCTTTTCCCATGCGGATTCCCACATCGGCGAAGAACACGTTGCAGGAGACGGAAAGCGCGTCGTCGATGTTCATCAGCTTGCCGTGGCCCTGCGGCAGCCAGTCTCCGAAGTGCCGGCCGTCGATCATGAGCTCACCCTTGCAGGTGTAGGGGAACATCGCGTTGAGGTTCGTTCCGCCGCTGAGGGCATTGAGTCCCGTCAGCACCTTGACCACCGATCCCGGCTCGTACTGATGCTCCAGAGCAAGGTTGGCGATCTCTCCCCGGCCGGGAGTGCTGACGATGGCCAGGATCTCGTTGGTCCGCGGGTCGATGGCTACCAGCGATCCGCGAAAGTTGCCCATGGCGGCGTGCGCCGCCTTCTGCACGAACGGGTCGAGCGTCGTCTCCAGTGTGGCGCTGGTTCCCAGTTGCCCGAGACGGCTTCCAACGGTGAGGGAACCGGCGCTGCTCAACATGAATGACGCGAACAGGGGATCGTTTGCAGTCAACTGATTCGAGTCGAGCCGAACGCTGGCGATGGGGTTGCCGTTGCGATCGAAAACGTAAGGAGCCACTCCCGAGGCGCGCGCGGTGATGGTTCTCTGCAGTGCGGCATAGCGCGCACCGTTCACACTGCCGCGGTCCACTCGGGCGAAGGCCTGCGCGGCCTCCGAGGTCCGGTTGCTGGCGACCAGAGCGGCGGCTCGATAGAGCGATATATCCGGTGAATCCGAGCTGCTTTGTGACGCGGCGTCGTACGTCAGAAAGTCGGCGTAGCGCTGCTTCGCGAATAGCCGCCGCGCCACCTCATCCTTGGGAATGACCGGCTTGCGAAGGTGCCCGATCCCTTTGAGATGCGGAGCCGCCGCCGCGGGATTTCCGGCGGTGAGGTACGCCGCCGCCAGCAGTTGGTGGTAGTGCGCGGGCCACAGACGCAAACGGACCCATTGTTCGCCCAGCGCGACGGCTTGTGAGTCCTGTCCGGCCATCCACGCGGACCGAGCCTGGTGCAGCGGCCACAGCGCGAACCCGAACATCAGGACCACCAGGAGCAGGAGAACCACCAGCAGGGGACCTACAAACTTCCGGAAGCGATGGCGGCGAGGTGGTGCAGGAGTGGGTTCAGTCATGCGAGAGCCATCCATAGTCTGTCACGTCCGCCGCGGTGCAAGAGCACTGCCCTGTGCCGCTTGATGATCGGGAACGACGGTTTGAGGAGCGAGCGGACCAGCGGGGCTGATGCCTTTCTGTCGATTCCGCGGCCGTCGCTTGCCTGGCCCGCTCAACTCTCGCGTTTCGCGTCCACGGTGAAGCGGAAGCGCGACACTTCGCTTTCGAAATCGCGGCCGCTGGTGACCAGGCTCTGCACCGTGGCGTTGAACTCGCGGGCCACGGAGTCGTTGGCCTGGGCGATTTCCAGCATCTCGCGGGAAGCATCGGCGATGCGATCGGTCTCGTGAAGCTGGCGTTCCAGCGAATCTCTCATGGACCGGGCGTCGTCGGCGATTCGCTCCACGGCCAGCGTGATTCCCCGGCCGGCCTGGGACTGCTCGTCGGTGGCATTGCGCACCTGCGCTGCGATCTCGCGCACGCGCTCCGCCTCCTGCGCCAGAAGCTGGGTTCCGGTGGCCTGCTCGCGGGTGGCCCGGTTGATTTCGGAGATGTGATCAGACATCCGGGAGGTGACCTCGTGCAGATGGCGGCTGGCCTGCTCCTGATCGCGCAGACCGCGCGACATGGCCGTGGCCATCTCATACGACTGTCCGGAGCTGCTGACGATCTTCGCCAGCGACGACGAAGCCTCCTGCGCCAGGCGGACGTTCTCCTCCACCCGCTGCACGCCTTCCTGAATCTTGGCCACCGCCTGCCGGGATCCGGTCTGCACCGCTTTGACGATGGCGCTGATCTCCTTGGTCGAGCCGCGCGTGCGCTCCGCCAGTTGACGAATCTCATCCGCGACCACGGTGAAGCCCACTCCGTGCTCGCCGGCCTGGGCGGCGATGATGGCCGCGTTGAGCGCCAGCAGATTGGTGCGGCTGGTGATGTCCTCGATCACCGTGAGGATTTGATTGATCTGGCCGACGCTGGTCTGGAGCGTTTCCAGCGTCGCGGCGGTGCTGTTGGTGACATCGCGGGAGATGTTGATCCCCTCCACCGTTTTGGCCACCGCGCCACCGCCCGCCTCCGCATCCTCGCGCACTTTTCGCGAGAGGTCCGCCGTCGACTGCGCCGACGAGCGCAGCTCGGCCACAGTGGAATCCATCTCCGACACATACGACAGCACGTCGTCGCTGATGCCCGCCAGCACCTCGGTTCGCTGCGAGGTCTCGCGCATCGCCGCATTCATCTCCGTCGAGGACGACGACGTCTTCTCCACCGACTGAAAGAGGTGATCGGTGCTCCGGGCGACCTGTTCCGCCGAGGCCTGCAACTGCAGCGCGCGACTGGAGGCGTCCTGGGTCAGCTCGGCCACGCCCTCCGCGGCGGCCAGCACGCTGCCGATGCCTCCCCGCACGTTCTCCACCGCCAGCGAGGAGCTCTCCGTGAGCGCGGTCTGATCGCGCGCCCGGAGGAGCAGCGATTCGGTCCCGCCGGTGATCACACGCACGCCGTCGGTGATGGTCGTGCCGCTGCCGCCGACACGCCCCAGTAGCCTGCGCAGGTTCGCGCGGGTCTCCCCGAAGCTGTTGCCCAGCTGTCCCACTTCGTCGTCGGAGAAGATCTTCGGCTCGGCGTTGAAGTTGCCCTGCGCCATTTCCGAGGCCAGCGACTGGAGAGCGCGCACCGGTCGCGCAACATCGCGCGACAGGAAGATCGCCGCGGCGATGAAAGCGGCCATGGTGATCAGCGTGATGATCGTCGTATAGAAGGTGATCTGCAGCGGGATGTTCTTGTAGGGGGTCCAGGGCACAGCCATCACCAGGATCGATCCGTCTTTGAGGCGGTCGAACTTACAGACGTGCGGCGAAACGAACGCGGTGCTGTCACCCCTGCCCATCATCTGGATGGCCGAGACTTCCAGGGGCGTCAGAGATTCGGACGAGCTGCTGTGGACCTCGCCGCTCTTGCTGATCAGATGGATGCTGTGGTCAGCCGGCACGTACGAGCGCAGGGTGTCGACCAGAGAAGCATCGATGTGAGCAGAAAGGTTTGCGCTCTCTTCCAGCCGGTCGAAACGTTCCGTTGAGGAGGTGATGGCCAGCTCCTCCAGCGTCGTCGACACACGCGACGAGACCAGCTGGACCAGCGCGGCGGCCGAGATCAGAAAGCATCCGACGAACACGATGACGATCTTGCGACCGAGGGGAAACTCCCGCCCCGTGTAGTGGAGCGTACGGACCGAGTCCGTCTCCCTCAGCAGCAGATGCTTGCCGGCGGCATACGCCCAGATGATCGACGGAAACGCGGCGATCATCGCAGCCACCAGGAAGTAGCTGAAGAAAAGACCTGAGCGCATGACCAGCAGCGTGGCCAGGCTCGAAAAGAGAATGCTCCCGGCCGCCCACAGCTTCACAGCCATAGAAATGGTGTGCTGGAGGCACTGGGAGGCCAGATCGGAAACGTCCTCTCCGCGGGCCACTGCTTCGTGAACGGCCGCGGCTCGCGGGCCGATGCCTGCCGAGTACAGCGCCGCCCCCGCCAGAAAGAACAGAGCAAACAATCCGAGGATGGTCCACGTCGTTGCCGAGGACATGCGAACCAGCTGGCTGAGAAAGAGGAAGGAGAGCGGCCCGGTCACGATTGCAGGCGGCACGAGCAGCCCGAGAAGATATCTGCGAGAGAACGTCTGAGGGGCCGCCACTGGCCGCGATTATCCTTCTCGGCAGGGTGGAGCGCAATGCACCCGCGCCTCTGTCCCCCTTCTAAGAAACTGTTAAATAGCGGCTTCGCACGCCCTCCCCGACGAGAGTCCTTCTCCCCGCACACGGGGAGAAGGTGCCGAAGGCGGATGAGGGGAACTCACGCGATGAAGACCAGGACCCTCATCCCCGCTTCGCGGACCTTCTCCCCGCTGCGGCGGGGAGAAGGACTCTCGATGGGGAGGCTCGCGCTTCTCACCGTCAATCGATGCGCCTTGCGATTTTTTCACCTCCGCTCGGACCAGCATCACGCCTTGGCGTCAGCGTTCGGCGGTTCGGACAACTGAGGATTCTCCTCACCTTCGATGGTTAGCGGAGCCTCCCGCGGTTCCATCCACGGCAGCAATCCGGTGAACGCGAGAAACAGAATCAGAATGGTGAGCTGGTTGAGGATGCGTTCCCAGGACCAGCGCACATGCCAGGCGACGTCGTGCGGCGTCACCAGGTACGCGGCGAGGACGAACAGGAGCTGGCAGAGGATCACCGACGCCAGAAAGCGTTCCCGCTGCACGATCCGGCGGAGCCCGAGCAGAATCGCCGCGATGATGCCGCCCCAGAAGAGCGGCCGACCGAGGGGATAGCGCCCCATGGCCTCGAACATCGGCCCGAGGTTTCCCAGATGTCCCAGTGCGCGTGATCCGATCGAGCCACTGGTGAGATCGCCCTGGAGGTGGTGGATCGATCGGATGGCCATCCACATCGCTGCCGTCAACGCCGCCGGCCACAACCGGAGCAGGGTTGCGAACGCCCCCGCGACCAGCAGGCCGGCGGCCACCGCAACGATCAGAGTCAGCCCTTCGTTTTTGCACATGGCCGCCGCTGCCAGAAACACAGCGCCGCGCGTGACGTCCGTCGCCCGCTCGCGGCCAACGCGCTGCATGCCTCTCCTTACATAGAGCACTCCGGTGGCGCCATACGCGACCAGCGGCCCCTCGGCCAGACCAATCCACGGTGAGAGTGCACTGGAGATCATGGCCACCGTGGCCAGCGCGGCGACCATCCACGAACTGGTTTCCTCCTCCACGAAGCTGCGGAGGATCAGGAGCGTGGCGATGCCGAAGCAGACGTTCACCACCCCCAGCCAGCGGTCTGGCCAGGCGCCGGCAAGGATGGCGTAGTGATCGAACACCAGCGGAACCAGCAAGGGATAGTCGACATGCGCGAACTCGTTGAATGGATTCTCCAGAAAGCGCCAGTCGACGCCATGGGCGAACCAGAACTCCCGCGCCTTCAGCCCCCAGATTCCGATGAAATCGTATTCGACGGTGGGGGCGCGGGTGGCGAAATGCGCGTAGCCAATCACGAGCAGAACGGTCAGCAGATCGATCCAGTGCGCCCGGATGCGTGGCCGGGCGACGGCCGCGAGGATGCGGCCGCGGGCGGCCATGGCCCCGATCATGGCCAGAGTCAGGCCGATCAACAGCGCCGGTCGCGACCAGCTCACATGGACCAGCGACAGAAGGAAGAGTACCGCGGCGGTCAGAGCCGCGCCGAGCAGATACGCCTCACCGATCCGGCGGCCACCCTGCCCGCTCTCCGTGTTGAACCAGCAGGCCAGCGGCCAGCCTGCAGCCACAAGGACGACCGACGAGAGCAGGGCAGCGATCAACGAATCCGCCTCAGCAGCGTCCCATCATCCGACCGCCAGATCGCCACGAACCCCGGAAGAGCGGTGGCACTCCGCCAGCTCAGAACGTAGTCGGCCTGACGGAGGTTGCCGAGCGCCGGCCGATCTTCTCCCGGCACCAGCAGCGGCACCACCTGCCGGCCCGGAAGCAGGTAGCTGGCGCGGTAGTAGCCGTACCCGTAGCCTCCCTCCCATTGCTGGAACGGAAGGGCAATGGCGATCCTCGCCCCGGGCGGCGTCCGTGCCGCGGCAGTCTCGAGCAGACGCCGAAACCCCGGAAGCTTCCGATAGGGCAGCTCCGTCAGCTGCGCGGGACTGGCAACCGGCCCTCCGGTCAGAGCACGGAGATAAAAAGGCTCGAAACCACCAGCGAGTATGGCCGCGAAGATCAGCCACGACGCAACCCGGCCTGGCAACGATGAGCGGTCGTTCAACTGCGTCATCTTACCCGCGGGATGAAATCGAGGAAGTGATCGCCAGGCCGGCGTGCCACCGTTGATCGCTGATGGGGATGGATGGTTTCCCGCATTCCCTGACGGAGTTGCTGCACTACCTCAACGGTGATCCGGTGGTCGCTCTGCGGCGACCACCGGCTACCCTCTTTGACGCCTCCGGCGTC
>JBDSGC010000169.1:0-11170 GCA_039919215.1 Thermoanaerobaculia bacterium
CAGTGATTCGAGACGTACGCCGTCCCGACCGGTGATCACCACCAGCTCATCGGAACCGAATGCGCGCCACCACGGAAGGAGCCACATCGGCGTCTGGAAGGGCGTGGCGCCGGGCGTGCGGCGGCAAAGATCCAGCCAGTCGGCGGCGAGTTGTTCGAGCTCGTAGAACTCGCTGATGACGTCCATTTTCATGCGGCGCGGAATTGTACGCGGGATTGAGAGGGCCAGTCCTGCCCAGGGTGATGGCCAGACCACGAGAATCGGCAGCGGCACGCGGACATCCACTACAATCCCGCTCATGCGTCGAGCCGTTCTCATCCTTGGGCTTCTGGTGTGCTCCCAGGCCCAGGCCCAGAAAGATCCCGTGACGCGCAGCTGGAACCAGCCAGTCGCGCCGTTCCGCATCCTGGCAAATATCTACTACGTCGGCGCGTCCGATGTGGCGTCGTACCTGATCGCCACGCCCAAGGGCCACATCGTCATCGACGGAGGCCTCGAAGAGACTGGGCCGATGATCATGAGCAACATCGAGAAACTCGGGTTCAACGTGTCCGACGTCCGCATCCTCCTGATCAGCCATGCCCACTTCGACCACGCCGGCGGCCTGGCGGCGATCAAGATGGCCACCGGGGCGACGCTGATGGCAGGGGAAGGGGACGTTCCGCTGCTGAGCGGCGGCGGCCACAACGACCCGCAGTTCGGCGACACTCTGCTGTTCCCGGCGGTCGTTCCCGATCGCTCTCTCCACGAAGGCGATCGCATCGCTCTGGGCGGCTCGATTCTCTTCGCTCACATCACGCCGGGACACACGGCGGGGTGCGTCACCTTCACCATGACTGTTCGCGAGCGCATGAAACCTTACAACGTGATCTTCACCGGGAGCCCCAGTGTTCCCTCCCAGTACCGGCTGGTCGGAAACGCCCGCTATCCGAACGTCATCGCCGACTACCGTCACACGTTTGAAGTCCTGAAGTCTCTGAGCGGCGACGTCTTTCTGGCGGCCCACGGCAGTCAGTTTGATCTCGCCGGCAAGATGGCGAGGGTGCGCAAAGGGGAGAAGCCGAATCCCTTCATCGATCCGGAGGGTTACCGGAAGTTTGTCAACTCGCTGGAGCAGACCTTCGAGGCAACGGTCCGGCAGCAGACGGCCGCGGCCGAGCTGGCCGCTGATCGGGCGGCGATTCCTGCCGTGTCAGGGTCTTCTGCATCCAGTCTTCCCACCACTGCCACACCCTCCCGACCGCCGGCCGCTCTCCCGGTAGCGTCCCCACCGCCGGTCAAGCCTCCCCGTGCGGACTGACGAAGCGATCACCATTGACGGCGGCCACTTCCGGATCGAGGGACGCTCGCGCGCCGGTCATGAGACGTGGTTTCGCATTCGGGAGTGGAACGTCGGGTTCGACATCGGCCGCTGTCCCGATACCCTGGTGAGCGTTCCGCAGATTTTCATTTCTCACACCCATCTCGACCACAGCGCAGGCATCCCTTTCTATGCGGGACAGCGCCACCTCCAGCGGCTTTCCGGCGGAAAGATCTACGTTCCCGCGGAGACCGCCGCAGACGTACGTGAGTTGCTGGCCGTTCATAGCCGACTGACCGGGGGACCGTTCGACCAGGTGGAGATTGTCGGGTTGGCCGAGGGCGATGTGGTGAAGGTGCAGAAGACGCATGAGGTGCACGTGCATCGGGCCACCCACCGTGTGCCGGCGAACGCCTACGAGGTCGTGGAGATCCGGCACCGTCTGAAAGAGGAGTTGGGCAGAGAGCCGGAGGATGCGATCGCCGCGAGGGCCCGTTCCGGAGAGACGGTCTCCGAGGAAATCAGGATCCCTCTGCTCTTCTACACGGGCGACACCGATCGGGAGATCTTCGAGCACAACCAGGCGATGTTCCGGGCGGAAGTCCTGCTCATGGAGTGCTCCTTCGTGATCGATGGTCATCAGGAGCGGGCAGCGCGCTATCGTCACATCCATTTCGATGATGTGGTGGAGGTGGCCGAGCGCTTCGAGAATCGACTGATCGTGCTCACGCACTTCAGCCGGCGTTATGCATCGCGGCAGATCCGCGAAGAGATCAGCCGACGCTGCCCGGCAGCCCTTCGCCATCGCATCCGCCTTCTGCTTGCCGATCCGGATCAGCGACTGGAGCACGCCGGTGAGGTGTGAACAGCGCGTAGAAGACCTCCGGTCGGGCGTCGGCTTCTGCAGCCCAGGCCGATTTCAGGGATTCGCACCGAATTTGCAGTCGGCACTGAAGATTGAGAAAGGGCTCCCCGCACTGATGCCGGTCCGCCGTACGCGTTTGTTCGTTTCCACCATCCTCTTCCTGACCCTGACGATTCTGAGCGCTCCGCCGGCGGAGGCCGCGAAGCGTCGACGCACTGTGCGCCGGGTACCGGTGCGGCGGGCGGTAGCCCCTCCGGCCGACGCGGCAGTGGGAGGGACCCTGGTCGAACGGCTCTCCTCTCTGGTCAACGGCACGGTGGCCCGCAGCTCGGAGGCGAGCATCCAGGTGGTGGAAGTGGACAGCGGCAACGTGCTGGTCGAGCACAATCCGCACACGCCGCTCGCTCCCGCATCGAACATGAAGATTTTCACCACCGCCG
This sequence comes from Thermoanaerobaculia bacterium, assembly GCA_039919215.1. Lineage (GTDB taxonomy): Bacteria > Acidobacteriota > Thermoanaerobaculia > Gp7-AA8 > Gp7-AA8 > JBDSGC01. Next base: position 2,606 of record JBDSGC010000169.1, read on the forward strand.
CGGCCATTGACCTGCTCCATCCTGATTTCCCATTGACCACAACGGTCTATATGCGGGGCGCAGTCGATGCCAGCGGGTTCCTCAATGGCGACGTCAAGATCGTGGGGCACGGCGACCCCACCATCGGCGGACGCTTCAACGATGGCCATGCCACCGCGGTGTTCGACGAATGGGCCACCGACCTCAAACGCGCCGGTGTGAAGAGCGTGCGCGGGGACCTCATCTTCGAGTACGGCTACATGGACACCGAGTACATCCATCCCACCTGGCCTGTGGACCAGCTGATCAACTGGTATGAGGCGCCCATCTCCGCCTTTTCCATGCAGGAGGGCTGCGTGGAAGTCCGGGTCAGCGCATCGAAAGCCGGAAAGCAGTGCGTGGTCCAGCTGGAGCCCCCGTCCTCGCTGCTCGCGGTGCAGAACTCCTGCGTGACCGGGCGCGGCATGCCTTTCATCACCCGGCTGAGGAGCTCGAACACCATCATCGTCCGAGGGGGCGCCCCGCCGAACAAGGGACCGACGCAGGTCTACGTGTCGGTGGAGAGTCCCATCCAGTATTTCGCCTCGGTGGCACACGAGACATTCGGGAGGAACGGGATCAACTTTCAGGGGAAGATCGTGCTCGCTCCACGCGACGCGCGCTCCGACTGGAAGGCCGTGGCCCAGCACACCACGCCGCTCAACGTGGTGGTTTATGTGATCAACAAGAAGAGTCAGAACCACTACGCCGAGCAGTTGATCAAGATCATCGGGGCCGAACGGAAAAAGGAAGGAAGCTGGTCTGCCGGGAACGCAACCGTTACCGAGTGGCTTACCGGCAAGCTGGGGGTGCCTGCGGCCGAGTATCGCCAGGCCGATGGCTCCGGGATGTCGCGTGACAACCGGGCCTCCGCCAACGCCTTCATCCATGTCCTTCGCTACATGTGGAAGAGCAAAGACCGCGAAGACTTCGTCAGTTCACTGCCGTATACCGGGGATCCTGATTCGAAGTTCGGTCACCGGTTGCGCACCCCGCCCTTCGCCCGCCAGGTCTACGCGAAGACCGGTTACATCGTCGGGGTGGTCGGACTGTCCGGCTACGTGCATGGCGCGAGCGGAAAAGTCTACGCGTTTTCGTTCATCTTCAACCGCTACCACGTAGGCGTCTACGCCGTGTACCGGCTGCAGGACGACATGCTCAAAGAGCTGATCAGGAACGGGTGAGAAGCCATTCACCGATGAACTCGAGGATTTCGGGCATCCTGAGCAAGGGAACGGCGCGATGCAGCGCTGTTGAATCTCATGACACATCCTCACGCGAGTTCCCTCTCCCCGCCGCAGCGGGGAGAGGGTCCGCGAAGCGGGGGTGAGGGTCACTCCTGCACTCATGAGCGACCCCTCATCCGGCCTTCGGCCACCTTCTCCCCGCTGCGGCGGGGAGAAGGAACTCGATCGTGGGAGGCGTCGTGGGATGTGTCATTAGAAGCGGCAGAAAGCGGGGCGCAAGTGAATGATCTGCAATCACGAGGATGCGGCAAGACTGCAGCTGAGACGTTCGGCGTCTTCGCCAACCAATGACGTTCTCGCGTGTCCTCTGCAATCGCGGACGGCCGTGCCGGCTATGCCTTCACGGGCAACCGCTGGCTGGCCGGTCCGATCTGCAGAGTGAACACGCCGGTCGGATTGCGCAGGGTGGCCATGGCCTGGAAGCCGGGAAACTTGACCACCGCCCCGATGACCTCGGCGGAGTGACCTGCCGCGAACCGGGACACTTCCTGATCGATGTTGTCGGCATCCAGCGCATGGAAACTGACCGCGTGAGCAGGGTCGGTCACTGGCTGCCCCGTCTTGTCCGTAAGGTGCCGCTGTTCGATGGTGAAGCGCATCATCGTCATCGGTAGCGACGCTTTTGCAATTTCGATGCGCAGGGGCCTGTTTTATACTCACTTCACGGGGGCCAGTCTATGAGCGACGAGCGTGTACTCAGCGAGATTCCGGTCATTGGACGCATCGACCTTCATGAGATCGCGCGCCGGGAGCCGCTGCCCTCAGACCGGTTTGCCGACCCCCTGGCCGTCGCGCTGACCTTCGATGACGTCCTGCTCAAGCCGGCGAAGTCCGACATCCATCCGAACTTCGTCGACGTCACCACCCGCCTGACCCGCGACATCCGCCTCAACATCCCCATTCTCTCTTCGGCCATGGACACGGTGACCGAGGCGCGTCTGGCCATCGCCATGGCCCAGCAGGGCGGGTTGGGCGTCATCCATAAGAACATGCCCATCGCCGCGCAGGCCGAAGAAGTCGACAAGGTCAAACGCTCCGAGGCCGGCATGATTGTCGACCCGGTCACCATGAGGCCCTGGCAGAAAATCTCCGAAGCGCTGCAAGTGATGGAGAAGTACAAGATCTCCGGCGTTCCAGTCACCGACGCCAACGGAAAGCTGGTGGGCATCCTGACCAACCGCGACCTCCGCTTTGAGACCCGTTTCGACCTGCCCATCTCCGAGCGCATGACCAAAGACAGCCTGATCACGGTTCCGGTGGGAACGACGCTGGAACAGGCCAGAGAAGTCCTTCACCAGCATCGGATCGAGAAGCTGCTCGTGGTCGACTCGAACGGGGATCTGAAAGGATTGATCACCGTCAAGGACATCCAGAAGGCCCGCCGGTATCCGCAGGCGGCCAAAGATCCCCTCGGCCGGCTGCGGGTCGGTGCGGCCATCGGTGTGGGCAAGGAAGGGCTCGATCGCGCGCGGGCACTGGTCGACGCAAAAGTCGACGTTGTGGTCATCGACTCCGCCCACGCCCACTCCGCCGGTGTGATGGAGGCCATCCGTCAGTTCAAGAAGCTCTTTCCCGGCACGCCACTCATCGCCGGGAACGTGGCCACGTATGAAGGGGCACGCGACCTGATCGAACTCGGCGTCGACGCCATCAAGGTGGGCATCGGACCGGGGTCCATCTGCACGACGCGGATGGTTGCCGGAGCGGGCGTGCCGCAGATCACCGCGGTGATGGAGTGCACGCGTGCCGCCGAGAAATTCGACATCCCCATCATCAGCGACGGCGGCATCAAATTCTCCGGCGACATCACCAAGGCACTGGCGGCCGGTGCCAGCTGCGTGATGATCGGATCGCTTTTCGCCGGAACGGATGAGGCGCCTGGCGAGACCATCCTTTATCAGGGCCGCACGTTCAAGGCCTACCGGGGGATGGGATCGATCGGAGCGATGCAGGCGGGATCGAAGGACCGCTACTTTCAGGAGGAGGCGGACGAAGTCGGCAAACTGGTTCCCGAGGGCATCGAAGGCAGAGTCCCGTACAAAGGATCGTTGTCGGCGATGGTCCCTCAACTCGTCGGCGGTCTGCGCTCCGGGATGGGATTGACCGGATCCCAGAACGTCGAGGAATTGCGCACCAAAGCGCAGTTCGTCCGCATCACCGCATCCGGCTTGCGTGAGTCCCATGCCCACGACGTGATGATCACGAAGGAAGCGCCGAACTACCGTCTGGACACCACGGATTGACGACCTCAGGAACGGAACAGCAGACATGACCGAACCGGAGATCGACGACTTTTTGATCACCCTTCGCGAGGACGGCGACGGCGGAAAGCATCTCTATTTTGTGAGTCGGCGGAAGGGGGTGCTGGCCGGATTTCCGTTCTGGGATCACGCCGATCGCGACCTGCGACACTTCACGCTGGAGGACGTTCCCTTCGGGACTGAGGAACGTCCCTTCCAGGATGCGGACGAGTCCTGGCGGATCTTGATTTTTCAGCGCGATCAGCAGGTGGTGGTGTGGGAGGGGGATGACCCTTCGAGCGAGATTTTCTCGCGGAGATTTCAGGTGGGCGCGGACCGTTACTGGTCGGCCTGGTCCGAGGTGATCGCGGAGTTTCATCCCGCCCAGTCGCTCGAGGAAGTCCTGGCCAGCAGGGCGCTGGCTGAAGACAGCACGCCGCCGTCCTGAGCCGGCTGGGCCGGCGGCCCTGGTTCGCGAAGCGTCCGCCGTGATTTTCGCCCTCTGACCGAGATCCAGTCCCTGACCGGATCTTTCCGCCCGTCAGCCCTGACCACGGAGTTTTTCCCTCGGTCTGAAGGTTATTCCTACTAGTTGGCACACTGATTGAGTCTAAGAGGAGCAGAGGATCGACTATGACCAGAAAACAATCCCTGACCATCAGCGCAATCGCGGTTACCGGAATCACTGCCTCAGCCGTATGGATGGTTGTCCAGCACTCCGGTACCGGGCAGACCAGCTCGCGCACGATTGCTCGTGCTGAAATGATGGCTCCGGCCCCTTCGCCTGCCCCTGACCCCTCCTCGGTCGAGACCGCCATCCAGAAGGAAAATCTTCCCATTGCCGGACTTACGGTCCGCTCGGTTGGTCCGATCGTCATCCTTCGAGGGAATGGCAACGCTGAGTCCGCTGCCAAAGCGGAGTTCGTCGCCAAGTCGATGGGATGCACACGGGTAGCGAACCTGATCAAAGCCGAGAAGGGTACCAACGACGAGAACATCCGTCGGGAGGCCGAGCGTCAGCTCGCCAACACACGCGCCCTTGATGGTTGCACCCTCCGTGTCAGCTGCCAGAACGGCATCCTGCGAGTCAGCGGCAATGTACAGTCCGAACTGCAGAAGGACACGGCGCGCATGGTGCTCAAAGGTGTGGGAGCGAAGGAAGTCCGCATCGATCTCTCCGGCGTCTAAAATCGCACGCAACGATTCAGGAAGACCGGACGCGAGTCCGGTCTTTCTGTTTTGCTCAAAAATCGAGCCGACTGCATTGTCCGATTTGCTGGCCCGCCGTTCGCAAAATCACTGTTCATGAAAAGGAGCCTGCTCGCGCTCCTGTTGGCCTTCACCGCGTGCGGTCGCGTCGCCGATCGCCCTGCCACCATGATCACACCGACCCGCCAGGAACAGCCTGCATCCTCCCCAGCCAGGGAACCGATTCAGGTTGTCGCCATCGGCGATTCGCTCGCGTACGGCGCAGGCGATGAAACGCGTGCGGGATTGACCGGCCGGCTCGATGAGGAGTTCCGCTCCCGCGGCTTGCACGCGGGCCCGAGCGTGAACCTCGGGGTCAACGGAGCGCAGACCGACGACCTTCTCAAGCGCATGAAGGAGCCACGAATGGCTGCGACGATCGGATCGGCGAACGTGATCCTGCTCTCCATCGGTGCCAACGATCTGTTCCGTTCGCCCGGTTCGCGGGAGGAAGCGTTTCGAACTCCGCTGCTTGTGGCCAGCCGTATTCTGGAGCGCATTGCCCAGGTGGTCGCTGAAGTGCATCGCCTCAATCCCGATGCCCAGGTCCTGATCCTCGGCGGTTACAACCCCGTGCCTCGGCACCCGCACGCGAAGTTGATCGACCATTCCATCGGCCTGTGGGATGAGGCTCTGGTCGGACGATTCGAGGACGACGCACTGGTGACCATCGTCCCTATGGCCGACCTGGTTCCGGCGAGCCGACTGAGCCGATTCGACTCCTTTCATCCCGGCTCGGTTGCCTATCGGGAGGTCGCCAGGAGGATCGCTGCAATGCTGGCGGAGGATTCTGTCTCACGCCCGAGGACTGGGGAGGGCGGCAAGTAATGCTGGTCGCGGAGGCGGGGATCAGCGGAGCGGAGCTTCGAAGTGAGCCCCATGGTCACGAAAAAGGGGCAGCCTCGCGGCTGCCCCTGGGTTGGTGGATGAGATTGAGCTGATTACGCGAGCTGAACGTTGGTCGCCTGCAGACCTTTCGGTCCACGGGTCACTTCGAACTCAACTGCTGCGCCTTCGGCCAGGGTGCGAAAGCCATTTCCCTGAATAGCCGAGAAATGCACAAACACGTCCTCGCCGTCCTCGGTGGTGATGAATCCGAAGCCCTTGGCGTCGTTGAACCACTTCACGGTACCGTTTTTCTTGTCCATTATGAATCTCCTTTCCGTGCTGCCAGGAGATCGAAACTTTGTTCTTCTCTCTTAGGCAAACAGCGTAGTCGTCGAGCCCAACGAGGCCTGCGCACATCATTATTCCGTGTGTTTCAACGAATTTGGGGTCCTGAGGCAGGACCCGGAAGGAGATGACTCGGCGACCTCAGCGATAGCTCGAGTCGGGCCGGGGGGCATCAACGTCCATCCCAGAGTCGACCACTCTGCGTCGGGGACGACACGCAGGTGGCCGGCAGTTCGAGCAGAAACAATCGGTTTGTTCGTGAGAAGCTTCAGGTCATGACCATCTCCTGCTTCGCGAGACGCGCAGTGACCTCTGTGGCCGCCCTCCTGACCACCGCCTGCGCAATCGCCACGACGGTTCCGGCGAAGAACGAGGTTGCCGCCTTCATCAGACCGGACGTCCAGCACGTGATCGTGGTGGTGCTGGAAAACAAGAACGCGGACGACGCGCGACGGCAGCCCTTCCTCGCCCGTATCGCCAGGGAGGGAGCGCTGCTCAATTCCTATTACGGCGTCGCCCACCCCTCGCAGCCGAATTACGTCGCCCTGATCTCCGGCTCTTTCTCCGGTGTTCCCGGAAACGGCAATGTCACCCTCGACCGCCGGCACATCGGCGACACCTTGACCGGGGCGGGCGTGAGCTGGAAGTCGTACGCCGAGGGCTATCCAGGCGGATGCAGCCTGGTCAAGACGAGCGGCAGATACGCCCGCAAGCACGAGCCGTTTCTCAGCTTCGCCAACGTGCAACGGAACGACGGAGGGATGTGCGAGCACATCGTCAATGCCGATCGCTTCTTCGAGGATGTGAAGGGCGGAACTCTGCCCCGTTTCTCTCTCTTCATCCCCGATCTCGATCACGACGCGCACGACCAGCCGCTGGCGTTCGCTGACCAGTGGCTGAGCCAGACCTTTGGTTCGCTCATGACCGAGGAGTTCCGGCGATCCACTCTGCTGATCGTGACGTTCGATGAAGACGATGGCCATGGCAAACCACCCAACCACATCTACGCCGCCTTGTGGGGCGCCGGCGTTCGTCCGGGTGCGGTCTCGAACGATGTTTACGACCACTACGACCTTTTGCGGACCATCGAGGCGATCTTCAGCCTGGACCCCCTTCCGACGGCAACTCCGGCCAGGCCGATCGGCGGCATCTGGCGATAGGAGGCCGGCACGGCCGACGGCGTTGGTTCGCAACGCGTCTGCCACAATTTTCGCGCGGCAGCTGTGTCCACTCGGGCGCCTTGATTGCGAACGTCCTTCGCGCGTCTCGCATCCAGTACATTGCGCGCTCCGCGACGGACGGGTGTGAGAAAAGGCCTGGAAAACAGCACGGGCGGCCCCGAAACGAGGCCGCCCGCGGATTGACTGCGTGACTGCGTGCCTACCAGAGCAGCCGCAGAGCCAGCTGCACCTGACGAGGATCTCCGACGCCGCTCTGCACCGTGCCGTCGAAGTTGAAGATCAGGTTCGTCACTTCCGGGCGTCGCAGGTTCTTGCTGTTCATCACGTTGAAGACGTCGATGGCCGGCTCCACCGCAAAGGCTCCGTAGCGGAAGAGCTTTGAAAGTCGGAAGTCCAGCGAGGAGTATTTGTTGTCCTTGCGCCCCAGGTTGCGACGAGTGACCGAGCCGTCGGCATTGATGCGATCCTGCGGCGTGTTCGCATCCGCGCCTGACGCGGTGATCGATTTCGGCTGCGCCGACCGGTACGAATACCGCGCGTTGAGGTCGACGCCCATCGGCGCATTCCACAACAGCCAGGAGTTGAGCCGATGGCGCTGGTCCCGATCGGAGTAGCCGTACTCCGCATCGAGATCGGTGATCTTGGCGTAGCGGAACGAGAAGGGGTCGCGCTCGTTGTCGTCGTCCGACTTGTCCTTGGAGTACGTGTAATAAGCCTGCCACTGCAGGTTGCTGGAAGGTCGCTTGGTCAGCCCGAGGGTCACGCCGTGATAGAGGCTGCGCGCGCTCGACTCGATGGTGGTGAGCGTATTGATTCCGTTCGCGCCGCCGGGAGCGAGGCCGCTGCCGAACGGAGAGCCGAGAAGAGGATCGTTGCGATTGACGAACCGGGTGATGTGCTCGCCCTTGGCGTAGTTGTATTTCACCAGCGCGGCGTAGTTCGGAATGACCTCCTGCTCCCAGGAGACGCTCGCGGACTTCGTGCGCGGATTCTCGAAATTCCTGTCCACCACGAACACATCGGGCAGGAAAGGCGCGCCGATCTGCGAAGTGGGGATCAGGTTGGGATACGCCGGCACGGGACCGAGGATTCCAGTCAGCGCGCTGTTGCGAAAGATCGTCTGTCCCCGGCTCCCGTTCGTGGACCGCGAGGAGGCCAAGGTCAATCCGGGAACACGGCCGTAGAAGATTCCAGCGCTGGCGCGAAGAACGCTCCGGCCGTCGCCGTTCGGATTCCAGGCCATGCCGAACCGTGGCTGCCACATCTTGCGGTCCGACGGAATCTTTCCATCGGAGGGAAAGGTCTGGCCCTTGACCGTTTTGCCGATGAACGGCGCATAGAAGACCTGGTCTGGCGGCGTGATCGGATCGGGTTCGATCTGGGCCTCCCAGCGCAATCCATATTGAATGTTCAGATTCTGCGTGGCCTGCCAGCTGTCCTGCACGAAGACGGCGGGCT
>JBDSGC010000170.1:0-3414 GCA_039919215.1 Thermoanaerobaculia bacterium
ACGACTCGCCCTATGAAAGCTCGCCGGTCACCGTCACCATCGCCGGGCAGGCCTCCCAGTCCGTGGTGGCCAGGAAGCACAAGCAGGTCACACTGATCGTTTCACTGCCCGCCGTCGCTGAGGTTGATGTGCGCATCCATTGCGATCAGTCCTTCGCGCCGGCGACCGTGCTGCGCAATCAGGATCCGCGGCTTCTGGCCGTGCAGCTTACCGGCGTGGAGCAGCGATAATGCCGCCTGAGAATGCGATCGCCGCTGCGCAGCGAAATGACGCCGCTCCTTCCGCAGGCTGCCGGCCCCAGGCATGGCCAGCTCGCGGTCACGCTGCTGATCCCGGCCAAAGGTGCCGCGCACTGGCTGCAGGCGACCGTGCAGACAGCGGACAGGTTTCTGCGTGAGCGTTTCGGTGAGTCCTACGAGATCGTTCTCATCGTGACTCCCTCCTCCAGCGACGACCCCTCTCCCGCGCTGGCCGCGGACCTGGCGACAGAATTTCCACGAGTGCGCCCGCTGACCCACACCGGGGTGATCGGAAAAGGGGCCGCCTTGCGTACCGGCTTCCATGAAGCTCGGGGAGAGTGGATCTTCTTTGTCGACGCGGACCTTCCCTACGACCTGGACTTCTTCGACCGCGCCGCGACCCAATTGCGCGATGGCGCCGATTTCGTGACGGCGAACCGGCGTCTCCTGGTCAGCGAGTTTGATATCCCGGTACGTCTCCTGCCGATCGCCTACCGTCGTCATCGTCTGGGCCTGCTGTTCAATCGAGTCACTCGGATGCTGTTTCCCATCCGCACCACCGACACGCAGGCCGGCTTGAAGTGCATGAGCGGCCGCATGGCGGAGGCGGCCTTCGCGCGGCAGAGCTGTCCCGGATTTCTCTTCGATCTGGAGTTTTTCCTGACCGCTCTGCGCGGAGGATTCCGGGTCGCCGAACTGCCGGTGACGCTGTACCTGAACAGTGAGAAGAGCACCGTGCGGCTTGCTCGCGACCTCCTGTTGGCCATCGTGTGGCTCTTTCGCATCCGGGCCCAGGATCGCCGCGGTTTCTACGGAGAAGCGGCGTGAGCGCCATCCTCCGTCAGTTCCGTTCCGCCCCCGTGACGACGAGATGGTTCCTGTGGCTGCGCTGGTGGCTGACTCCCTATCGCAAAATGACCTCGCATCTCCCGGCGGAGGGCTCAGTGCTCGACCTGGGGTGCGGTCATGGACTGTTCGCGTTCGCGGCGGCGGAGACTTCGCCGGCGCGAGTGGTCCTGGGCATCGATCACGATGCCGCCCGCATTGCCCTGGCGCGCCAGGCCGCTCGCGACCTGCCCCGGGTGAGCTTCGACACCGGCGACATCCTGCAGCCGCCGGATGGCATCTATGCGGCTGTGGCCCTCATCGATCTGATGCATTACTTCACACCGATCGATCAGGAGCGGCTGATCCGCAATGCCTTCGACCGGCTGGAATCCGGCGGTCGCCTGATCCTGAGAGAAGTGGATCCGGAGCATGGGCCTTCGTCGCTGTTGAATCGCACCTACGAGCGGATCGTGACCACCATTGGCTTCACCCGCACGCGCCAGGAGGGATTCCACTTCCGGACGCGGACAGAGTGGGAAGCGCTGCTGGAGCGTTGTGGCTTCCGGGCGACTTCGATGCCGCTCAGCTTTTTCCTTTTCGCCGATGTCCTCTTCGTGGGCCAGAAGCCTTGACGGCGATGGATCCGGCGAAGCCTGCTTCCGGTCTCGGTTGGGTCGCCGCCGGCCGGTCGATCGCCCCCTGGGCAACCCTGCCCTCTGAGGTGTCCGGGCTGGAAGTCTCATTGCTGGTGCCGCTGCAGGTTCCGCGTCCGGTCGAGTCGGTGCGAAAAGCGATGGCCCCGACCATCGCATTTCTCCAAGAGCGTTGGGGCGCCTCCTTCGAGGTGATCCTTGCTCCCTTCGGTACCGTGGGCCTTGGTGACGACCTGGGCTACTCCCTCGGGAATCTGGCCGTTCCGGGAACTCCGCTGCAACTCCTTCCGACCATTCATGCCGGTGGGGATGTGCACGGCATGGCACTCCTTGCAGCGTTCCTGAAGTCGCGCGGCAGAGTTCTGTTCACCCTCAACCTGGAGCAGCCCTGCGATCCGGCTTTTTTCCAGCGCGCCTACGACGAGATGTCGAAGGGCATCGACCTCGTTCATGCCAATCGGCGCATGCCGGAGAGCCGATTCCGCATTCCGGTCCGCGTCCTTCCCTACGTGTATGCCCGCCACCGTCTCGGACTGGCCTTCAACCGGCTGGTGAAACTGCTGCTGCCGGTGGCCACCACCGACACGCATGCCGGGAATCTGGCCATGAGCCGTCGCATGGCCACCGAGGGATTTGCCTTGCAGCGTTTCCCCGGATTCCTGTTTGACGTGGAGCTTTCGGTGATTGCCTCCACTCTGTCCATGCGCCAGAAGGATCTGCCGGAGCGGCTGTACCTGTCCGAAGAAAAGCCTTCCAGCCGGGTGTTCCGGGAGACCGTCACCATCGCCTGGCGTCTGCCGATTCTGTGGTCGCGTCTTGTGCGCGGACGCTACGCGCCGATGGTGCGCGCGCCGGAGGCCATCACCGCGGACGACTGGGGAATCTCGCCGGCGGTCAACGAAGGGATTCTCGAACTGGCAAAGCAGGGCGTCGTCAGGCGCGTGTCGATGCTCGCGGACGGCGAGCATCTGCGGCACGAGCTTGTTCCGCTGCTGGCCCTGGCTTCGGAAGGGCGCGTCGCGCTCGGCCTGCACTTCAATCTCACACACGGAAGCGCAATCGCGGAGGGTCCCGGCTCCTTGATCTGCAGATGGATGATGACGCGAGGAGAGCGAAAGGTGCAGCTGAAGGCAGAGGTGCGCGATGAGTTGCAGCGGCAGCTCGGCGTGCTCCACGCCGCGGGGGTAAGGGCCACGCATCTTGACGGGCATCATCACGCCCACATCGTTCCTGGAGTGCTCGAAACCATCGCCGATCTGCTGCAGGACGTGGGAATCAAGGAAGTGCGTCTTCCCTATGACCCGTCGCTGTGGTTCACCCGTCTGGCACCGCTGAATGTCCTGTCGCTCCTGTCGCGCGGGACGCTTCGACGGCATGGATTCCGGTTTCGACCGGTGGTCTATCCGCAGCGAAAACACTTCCTCGACCAGGGGCGACTTCGCGCTCTCCTGGCGCGGAATCCCAAGGCGGAAGTGATCGTGCACCCGGCGGTGGCCGACGACTTTGCCGCGTTCGGCGTCTCCGATCCCTATTCCGGCGGGAGGGTCACGGAATACCGCGCGCTGCAGATGCTGGGGACCGCAACTTCCGGCGAGGAACCGCTGGCGTAGAAGCATGATTGACCCCTCACGCGAGTTCCCTCTCCTCGCCGCAGCGGGGAGAGGGTCCGCGAAGCGGGGGTGAGGGGTCTCTCC
>JBDSGC010000171.1:0-2594 GCA_039919215.1 Thermoanaerobaculia bacterium
CCGCTAGGCCGGCACGGCCGGCGGCGCTGGTTGCCCAAGGCTCCGCCAGGCTCACGCTCCAGACTTTCTGCCGCGCAGGTTCCTGGGCCGTCTGGATTCGCGTCGCAGTGGGCCAGCCCTGACAAAACGCAGACGCGGCCGGGGACGGCCGCGCCACACCAGGTCGGCATATTCCACATTGTGCAAGTGGGCATGGATGGATCGTGTTTTGCAGGTTACTGAGTGAACAAGGTCCTGGCGGCACAAGTCGTTCGCGCGAGGTCCGAAGGAGTCGTTCCTCATGGGATTTGTGAACTTCATGATCAGTATTGCCGGGCGTCTGCTCCGGGTCGTTGCCGGCGTGGCCATCATCTGGATCGCCCTTCATTCGCTGCAGGCGCCCTGGAGCTACGTCGTGGCCGCCATCGGTCTGGTGCCGATCGCCGCCGGACTTCTGAACTTCTGCTTTCTCGGCCCGCTGTTCAACGCCGATTTCTGGGGTCGTCCGAAACGCGCGCACTGAGGCCTCCGATGCACGGAGCCTCCCGCAACGACCGCCGCAAACTTCTCACGGTCACCGAGTCAGGCGCGGCCTGAAAATGACTGTCACCTCGGTCCCATCCTTTGGGAGCCGTTGGGTGTTGGCGGTGAAGATCACGCCGAGTTTCTCCTCCTCGCGGATGGTGCGGTTGCGATTGCCGATGGCGCCGCCGGGGCAGGAGTAGTCGCAGACGATGCAACCGGACTTGAAGTTCTTCTGGAAGCGCTCGTTTCCGCCGAATCGGAAGTCGAATGAGGCTGGCTTTCCCCCTTCCAGAATCAGTTGCGAGAGAGGGATCGCGCCGCCGCTGCCCGGCCATTCCACAAGCACCTCGATGGGAGTGCCCTCCACCCGTTTGTCAGGCTCCGAGTTGCGCACATTCTTTCGCTCGTTCCAGGTTGCCTCGGTCAGGTTCTCGCCCGGCTTCGCTCCGAGCGCGACCAGCGCCGCGCGCACGTCATGATCGCTGGCGTGACTCTCGAACAGCGCGCCGTAATGCGCGCGGCCCTTCTCCCAGACCACCGCATGGTGTCCCGGCTGGACGAAGAACCGCGAGAGATGGGAGGGATGTGCGACCGCCCGGACTCGCACTTCCCTGCGTACCGGATTGGTCTCGATGGAGGTTCGAGAGGCGCTCTGCGCAACCCCTTGGCGGCCGGGCAGCAGCAGGATCACCGCACCGAGGACGGCCACCGAGGCAAGGGATAACAATTGACGAGTGGTCATGGCGTTTTTTGTCCTGCATTCGCCGGGCCGGGTCGATGGCTACGCCCGATCGGGTGCGGTGTTTCTCCGTTGGACGATGCCGTGCGGAGGTGCAGGAGCGACCTGGGTTGGCGGGCGCAACCGGTTTGCGGAGCCGGTTGACGAATCCTGTAATATCCCGCGTTGTGTTGCTGGCCCGAAGGTTCCTGCTGATCGCGTTGCTCGCCTCCATGCCGTACGCATCGGCCGCAGACGGCATCGCCCTGCAACCGGACGCGGCGTCTGGCGACCACGGACATTCGACGTCGCTCACGATCGAGCACGGCGAGCTGCATGTGGTGCTTCACCATCACGGCGAGAGGGAATCGGGCGCCGCCGCGATCGATGACGTGGACCATGAGATGCACCTCCGCGAAACGGCCATCGGGCTCCCCTCCACACGGCAGCGAGACCAGGCACCGGTCACGCTAATGTCTCCCATGGATGCACGCACGGACGCACTTCCTCGCGTCGCAGCCCATCGGGTGCGCTTCGAAACTCCTCGACGCGTCGTCCTGCCTTCGGCAACGTCCATCCTCCGTATCTGATCCTCCGACGCTGAGACCTGTCCCACCAGTGCCGCCCCCGGCACGCCCATCTCGGATCTCGGAGTGTTCTCATGCGTTTGGCTTTGGTTCCAAGTCGTTTTCGCGTCGTCCAGGCGATCAGCCTTCTGGCGGCCACGATCGCAGTGTCCGCTCAAACCGCGCCCGGCCCGTCATTGCGGCTCGAAGAGGTGGTCCGCTCGGGTGTTACCAGCAGCCCGTTGATCGCGGCCGCTCGCGCTCGCGTCGAAGCAGCGCGTGGCGCACGCATCACGGCGGCGACGCTGCCGAATCCGTTGCTCACGCTTCAGGTCGAGAACGGCGGCTATCCCGGGCAGAGAACGCCGCCGGGACTCGACGCGGAGCGCTCTCTCTTCGCCACCGTGCCGCTCGAGCCTCTCCATCAGCGCCGAGCGCGGATGCGCCGCGCCGGAGATGACATCCGCGCGGCGGAGGCGGACCTAGCCGCTGCGCGCTGGAACGTCGCGCTCGACGCGGCACGCGCGTACTACCGGGCGGCCATCGCGCAACTGGCAGTGGACAGCGCGGCTGACGTTCGCCGCGGACTCAGCGACCTGTCGGCGTACAACGAGGCGCGGGTGAAAGAAGGCGTGGCGGCGGAAGGCGATCTGATTCGCGTGAAGATCGAACGGGACCGGGCAACGATTGAAGAGGCTGTCTCTCGAACGGAGTTGGTGCGGGCCCTCGCCGAGCTGGGACCGTTTCTGGGAGATGGGGCAGTTCCGCCGGGATCCCCACCGCCGCGCCTCACACTCGACACCACC
>JBDSGC010000172.1:0-5114 GCA_039919215.1 Thermoanaerobaculia bacterium
CTCTCGATGGGGTTGCGCGGCGAGATCGCGCCGGCACGGATGCCGGCGAACCGGCCGGCTGGAAGCCGGCGTTCCGAATGCAGGAGCCTGGTTTTATTCTGGTTTCTGCTTTCTGGTTTCTGGTTTCTCTCAGTCCTTGGTGGCCCTCACGATGACGACGGTGCGGTCATCCTCGTCGTCCCTTCCCCACTTGGCCACCTTGGCCAGGATCTCGCGACCGATCTCCTCGGCGGACTTGTCGCGATTGGTCTTCACCAGACGTTGCAGGCGCTCCATGCCGAACTCTTCATCTTTGGCGTTGTGCGCTTCGACAATTCCGTCGGAGTACAGGCAGAGCAAGTCGCCCGGATCGAGCTTGGCGAATCCTCGGTTGTAGGTCGCATCCGGCGTGGGGCCAAGGACGGGTCCGTTGCTGGCCAGCTCCTCGAAGCGGCTGCCTTTCTCTTTGAGGATGAAGGGCGGATTGTGTCCGGCATTGCAGTAGATGAGGATGCCGCCCGTCTCCAACTCCCCGTAGAACAGGGAGACGAACTTCGTGGTCAGCCGGCCGCGATGGATGATGTGGTTCAGCTTCTCCATCGTGCGGATGATCTTGAAGTCGCGGTCGGTGGCCATGCGCAGACCCATGTAGATGTCGCGGACCACCAGGGCTGCCGGCAAACCGTGGCCGGAACCGTCCGCGATGGCCAGCCCCAGGATGCTGTCGGAGAGCGGGATGAAGTCGTAGAAGTCGCCGCTGACCACTTCCGCCGGCACGGTCTTGCCCCAGATGTCGAAGCCTTCGTATTGCGGAACGCGCTGCGGCAGGATGGACTGCTGGATGCGTTGGGCCTCCACGATCAGCGACTGGTAATGATCGGCGCGCAGCCGCTGATTCATGGTGTAGCGGATGAGGTTGAGCGAGAAAAGGATGTCCTCCCGGCTCAGCTCCGGCGCGATGTCGAAGCTGAGGATGTGCGAATGGGAGTCGCCGGTGGCGATGGCCGCAAAGCGCCTCGCGCCGAGTTTCTCCTCAAGCACAGGATCCACTCCGGGATCGTCGTGATCCATGACTACCGCCCCGTTTTCGATGACCAGTTCAATCGGCTTGTAGTCCTTGGGCACCACGATGCCCAGCACTCCACTGTGGCAACGGCCGAAGCGACCGACCAACTCGTAGTTGTTGTCGTCGGTGCATTCATAGATCCGGCCGCCGGTGATGCCCAGCTGGTCCTGAAAGTTCGCAGCGATGGTCTCGCCGATCTGTTCGATGGTGAACCGCGTCGTCTCGGCGCTTTCCATCTGGGCCAGAGTGCGTTCCACCTGCGTGAGAAGTTTCTTGTAGTCCACTGGATTCGATTCCCTCTATTTCAGTTCGATGCCGTCGAGTGCATACGGCGCCGGAACGCCGAGCAGCCCCAGGACGGTGGGATAGATGTCGGCGATGTAAGGAGCACGGTCCGTGCTCAATGTTCGATTGTAGAAAAAGATGCCCTTGACCAGCTCGGGATCCACCGAGCAGTGGTCCCCGCTCCAGACCTGCTTGTTGGGCTCGATGAGGTCCTTGGGGATGCCGCCCAGGGAAGTCTGCCAGGAGACGCGGTAGCCGTCGTTGTTGGTGACCACCAGATCGGGGATCATGTTCGGATCGAACTGGCGGTAGATCTCTTCACGCGCCAGAACGCGCCGCACCGGATGCTCGCCATTCTCCGGATCGGTGAGCTGGACCAGCCTCGTCTTCAGCTCGGTTTTCAGCGCGTCGTACTCTGCGCCGGGGCTGACGATCCCCTGCGCCTCCCGTCCCTTCACGTTGATGTACATCTCCCCGAGACCCATGGCGTACGCGCGGGTGCGAGACCAGTCCACGTTCTCCCAGAACTGCCCCTGGGAGAAGAGCATCTCCACGTTGCGCTGCCGCACCGTCACGCCGCTCTTCAGCGTCATGTAGCCGTTCATGACCAGCCAGGTGTTGTAGTTGACTGACTTGCGGAACGAAGCGAACCCGTGATCCGACAACACGATCAGTGCGGCGTGATGCTGCTCCGCCGCTTTCATGGCATCGCCGACGATTCCATCCATCAGCTGATACGAACGGAGCAGCGCGTCACCCCACTTTGCGGCGAGCTCCGGCGTGTAGGCGGGATGTTTCGGATCGAGGGCCCGCCAGAACACATGCCCCACCCGATCGGGAAACTCGAAACATTGCACCAGCAGATCGCGATCCTCGCTCAGAAACGAGTGGAACATCTTGCGGTTCTGCGCAACCGTGAACTGCATGTCATCCCAGAACATCTGCTCGTCCGCAAATCCCTCGGAGATGGCCCAGGTATCGATCTGCCAACCCAGCGTTTTGTACAGACCGTCCCGCCTGGCCAGCTCGGGCGCCCAGCCGGCCGGCGTGGAGATGCGAAACCCGGGAGGCAGATGCCGGGGATCGAAATTGATCGGTGACAGATACAGCTTCACTTCCGGCTTGGTCTGGATCACATGAAAGCGGCTGATCCCGCGGACTTTGATCAGCGGGTTGAACGGGAACACGAAGTCGATCCAGCCGCTCCACTCCCCCGTTTTCAGCGTGACCTTCTGGCCGCTCTCTTCGATGGTGATCGAGTCGCGGTTGTCGGCCACCGTGATGGTCATGGGGATGGAGATGAACGGCGGCGTGGGGAAGAGTTTGTTCGGCGGCCCCTGGATCGTGGTGCGGATCACGCCCTTGTTGTCTTCCAGCTGCACGACCTCGATGGAAAACTCATTCGCACCGACGCGTTGGAAGTCGAGCTCCGAGGTGAAGAAGAACGGCTTGCCGACGCGGCCGGAGAGGTCGGGGACGCCGAGGCCCGACAACAGATGATCGTCGGAACCGAGGTCGTTGGCGGGAAAGGTGACCGGCACATGGACGATGCTGGCGTTGCGGCCGGCGTGCGATGCCGCTTCCCAGAACGGGATGCCCTGGCGACGATTGACCACGCCCGGCCTCGTTTCGGGGAGGTACTTTTTCGCGGCGACCCCTGCGGCGATGGCAACGATCACGGCCACGACGGAGAGGGAGATCCCGGCGATTCGTGAGAACCGGAATGCCAGCAGCGCGATCAGGCCGATCAGAAGGAGCGAAGCCGCGGCGGCCACCAGTGGATTCCAGCGACCGGCCAGAAACCGTTCCTTCGTCTCATCAAAGGCGGCGAAGACAGGCAGGTACGTTTTCGGATCGCGGCGCAGAAAATCGAAGATCCCGGTGCGCCCCGGATCGATGCCGGTGGAGAAGGTCGACCAGGAAACCGGTGTCTGGGCGGGGAAGGTGGGACGCAAGGGCCGGAACGTTCCCTGCGTCCGCAGACGGGCCATATTGGGGAGTTTGCCCTCGTTCATCCATTGCTCGGTGTAACGGGCGTCGACCCCGTCAAATCCGAGGACGATGACCTTCTCCCGAGCCTCGCCCGCAAGCGGGCAAAGCAGTGCCAGAAGGAGCATCAGAGGGAGGCGGCGCATCGGGGCGGCATCATACTTGTAATCTTCTGAACCCCGAATGGAGACCAGCATGAATGCGCGTCAAATCGTTGTCACGTTAGCGGTTGCCCTGGTCCTTGGCTGCGGTGGATCGAAAGAAAGCAGAAGCGGCGGATCGGGTGGCGGATCGGCGAAAGACAGCCTGGTCATGGAGATCAAGTCGTCGCCCACCAACCTCGACTCCCGGGTCGGTGCGGACAACGCCTCCGGCCGCATGTTCGATCTGATCTATAGCGGTCTGATCAAAGTCACCCCGAACTTTGAGTACGCCCCCGACCTGGCCACAAAATGGGAGACGCCCGACGACAAGACGATCGTCTTTCACCTCAATCCGTCAGCGAAGTTTCACAACGGGCAGCCGGTCCTGGCCAAAGACGTCAAGTGGACGTTCGACTCGCTGATCGACCCGGCCTTCACCACGTCCAAGAAATCGGGCTACGCAGTGGTCGACCACATCGAGGCCC
Organism: Thermoanaerobaculia bacterium; assembly: GCA_039919215.1. Lineage (GTDB taxonomy): Bacteria > Acidobacteriota > Thermoanaerobaculia > Gp7-AA8 > Gp7-AA8 > JBDSGC01. Next base: position 3,948 of record JBDSGC010000172.1, read on the forward strand.
CCGACAACGCCACGGTCATTTTCAAACTCAAGGAGCCGAATGCCGGCTTCTTCGACAACCTGACCCTGGGCATCCTCCCCAGCGGCGCCGACACGAACAGCTACAAGTCGAAGCCGATCGGCGCGGGACCGTACAAGGTCGTCGACTTCCGTGCCGATGAACGGGTGGAGCTGGAAGCGTTCGACCAGTGGCATGGCGGCGCCCCGAAGATCAAGCACGTCACTATCCGCATCATCCCTGACCTCACCACCGCGGTTCTCGAACTGCGTCGTGGCACGGTGAACATGGAAGTGAACATCATCCCCTTCGAGAACGTCGCGGAGTTCGAGAAGAACCCTGACTTCCGGGTGGTGAAGAGCCCCGGATCGGTGTACCAGTACCTCGCCTTCAACCTACGCGACCCCATGCTCTCGAAAAAGAGCGTGCGGCAGGCCATCGCGCATGCCATCGATCGCGAGAAGATCATCCGCGACCTGCAGCGCGGCTACGCCCAGCCAACGGAGACCATGCTGGCGGCGGGACACTGGGCTCGCCCCAACGACCTCCCTTCCTTCAAATACGACCCGGCGAAAGCGAAGCAGCTGCTCGACGCGGCCGGCTATCGGGATCCGGACGGCGACGGTCCGAAGTCCCGCTTCAAACTGGCGTTCAAGACTTCGACCGACGCCGAGGCCAACCTGCGCGCCCAGTCAATCCAGCAGATGCTCAAGCAGGTGGGCATCGACATGGAGATCCAGTCCAACGAGATGTCGACTTTCCTCGCGGACATCGGCAAGGGGGCGTTCCAGATGTACTCGCTCAGCCGCAATGGAATCGCCGACCCCGATTTCTACTACGTGATTTTCTATTCGAAGAACGCTCCGCCGAACGGCCAGAACCGCGGCTACTACGCAAATCCGAAAGTGGACCAGCTGATCCTGCAGGGCCGCTCGACTTTCGACCGGGCCAAACGCAAGCCGGCGTATGAAGAGGTGCAGCGCATCGTCGCCGACGAGCTGCCCTACATCTCGCTCTACATGCAGACGAACGTCGCCGTCATGCGCAAGAACCTCGATGGCTACGTACAGTACCCGGCAGGGTTCTATCTGTCGGTGCCGCAGATGACGATGAAGTAAGCGTCATTCTGACCAGGGGAACAGCGCGATGCAGCGCTGTTGAGATCTCGAT
>JBDSGC010000173.1:0-7714 GCA_039919215.1 Thermoanaerobaculia bacterium
CGGTCGACCGGATCGAATTCGATGGCGTGGTGATCGACGTGGACCCCGGCGCTCTCGATGGCGGTCTGCTGCCAGGTCCTGCCGCCGTCGGTGCTGCGATCGAGGTTGGTGTTCACCGACCAGATCATGTCGGGCCGGTAGGGATCGACGAACAGCTCGTGGTAGTACTGCGCGCCGCCGCCGACGAAGCAATCGGAGGCGGGCCCACCGCCCCGACCCGCCGGCTGCGCGTCCTGATCCTCCTCCTCCTCGTCAGCCAGTCGCGCGGCGTCGTCCGGATCGGGTGCGGGCACCATGATCGGGTCCGCCGGTTTGGCCCCGAGTGGGCCGCACGGCGTGACCGCCACCGTCGGCCCGCCGCGTCCGCCACCACCGCCGCGTCCGGCACCGGCGACGTTGCGACCGATCCGCGTCCACGAATGTCCGCCGTCGTCCGAGCGGAAGAAACCGGCCTCAGCCGCCTTGGCGTCGACCAGCGCGAACAGCGTCGCCGGCTTCTTGCGGCCGTCCACGCCGAGCGCGACCCGGCCCATGTCGCCGGTCGGCAGCCCCCTGGTCAGCTTCGTCCAGCTCTTGCCGGCATTGGTGGTCTTGAAGATGCCCCCCTCCGGGCCGCCACCGATCATCTGCCCGACCGCGCGCCGCCGCTGGTAGGCCGTGGCGAACAGCGTGTCGGGGTTCCGCGGGTCGAACACGATGTCGCTGATGCCGGTGTCCGGGCTGATCGTCAGGACCGCGTTCCAGGTCGCGCCGCCGTCGGTCGTCTTGTAGAGACCGCGATCCCCGCCCGGCGAGAACAGCGGCCCCTGCGACGCGACGTAGACCACGTTCGAGTGGCGCGGGTCGATCAGGATCTTGCCGATGTGCTCCGAGGCCGCGAGGCCGACCTGTTTCCACGTCTGCCCGGCATCGGTCGACTTGTAGAGGCCGTTCCCGAAGTGGGCGCTGCGCTGGCTGGTGTTCTCGCCGGTCCCCAGCCACACGATGTTCGAGTCCTTCGGGTCGACCACCACGCAGCACAGGGTGAAGGTGTGCTGGTCGAAGATCGGCGTGAAGGTGACGCCGCGGTTGACGGTCTTCCACAAGCCGCCAAACGCCGAGGCGACGTACCAGATGTTGGGGTTCTTTGGGTCGATGTGTCCGACTAGGTCGCGGGGACGACGGCGATCCGGCCTCGCCACACGTTGACCCAGCGCGACACCGCGTAGCCCATGATCACCACCACGCACACCAGCATGATCACGGTCAGCGTCGTATTGACGTAGCCCTGGAGATGCGTAACGGGATTCGGCCCGATGGCCATCGGCCAGAAAATGTCCCGGACGCTCATCACCCCGGCGGTCATCGTCGTCACCGAGACGAACGAGAGGGGCACCAGCGTGACCCACGCGTAGCGCGCCTTGCCCTGATTGATGATGATCGTCGTCCCGACCGCCAGGGCCACCGACGCGAGCAGCTGGTTCGCGACGCCGAACATCGGCCAGATCGTGCTGATGCTGCCGGTCCAGATGAAGTACCCCCAGCTGACGACGACGATGAGGGTCGAGACCACCGAGCCGGGGACCCACTCGTGCCGGCCCATCGGCGCGTAGAAGCGGCCGAGGAACTCCTGCACCAGGAAGCGCGCGACCCGCGTGCCGGTATCGATGGTGGTCAGGATGAACAGCGCCTCGAACATGATCGCGAAGTGATACCAGTAGTCCATCAGCCCGCGCATGCCCGGCAGGCCGCTGAAGATCTGCGCGATGCCGATCGCGAGTGAGACCGCACCACCCGGCCGGCCGGCGACGGATTCCCCCACGGCAGCCTGAAGATCCGGGAGGTTGACCACCGGCATGCCGAGATTCGCGAACACCGCCGGCGCGGTGTTGATGGCGAAGTAGTCGCCCGGGAACATCGCGGTCGCGGCGATGAGCGCGACGATCCCCACCAGCCCCTCGACCAGCATCGCGCCGTAGCCGATCGGGCGGATGTCCGACTCGCGGTCGATCATCTTGGGCGTCGTGCCCGACGCGATCAGCGCGTGGAACCCGGAGATCGCGCCGCAGGCGATGGTGATGAAGACGAAGGGATAGAGCTTGCCGGGGATGATGGGACCGCCGCCCCCGGCGAACTGGGAAACAGCCGGCGCGTAGATGTGCGGGGCCACGATCACCGTGCCGAAGACCAGCGCGGCGATGGTTCCCAGTTTCATGTACGACGAGAGGTAGTCGCGCGGACAGAGCAGCATCCACACGGGAAGGACCGAGGCGATGAAGCCGTAGATGGCGATGGCAATGGTGATCTGCGGCTTGCTCAGTGTGAATAGCCCGGCCAGCACCGAGCCGGGAATCCAGCGCCCCACGATCACCGCACCGAGCACCGCCAGTGCGCCGAGAATCGATCCGGTGCGGATGGCATGGGGAGCCTTCGAGTGGTGCAGGTATTGACCGACCACCAGTGCGATGGGGATGGTCATGAAGATGGTGAAGGTACCCCACGGAGAATCGGCGAGGGCGTTGACCACGGCGATGCCCAGGCCGGCCAGCGCGATCACGATGATGAAAAGGATGGCGATCATGGCGGTCAATCCGGCCACCGGGCTGATCTCGCTCCGGGCGATTTCTGCGAGAGACTTTCCGTTGCGGCGGACCGACGACGCCAGGATGACGAAATCATGCGCAGCGCCGGCAAAGACGACGCCGAAGGCAAGCCAGAGCAGGCCGGGGAGATAGCCGAACTGCGCGGCCAGCACCGGTCCGATCAGGGGGCCGGCACCGGAGATCGCGGCGAAATGATGGCCGAACACGACCCACTTGTTCGTGGGGACGTAGTTCTGACCGTCCTGGAAGCGATGGGCCGGAGTGATGCGCTCATCATCGAGAACGAGCACCTTCGCGGCGAGGAAGGCCGAGTAGTAGCGATAGCCGATGGTCGTGATCGCCAGGAAGAAGAGGATGAGCGGCAGCGCGTTCATGCGGAACGGTCATTGTGCATCGGAGACCGCGGGAATCTCAACGGGCGCAGCGACATCATGCGTTTGCGAGTCATAATCACCCCAGGCGGGACATCCGGACGCATTTCGCCGACTACGCGGAGTTTCACCAGACCGCGGGGAACAAGCTGTTTCATCGGGTGGGCATCCCCATGATCATGCTTTCGCTCCTGGGGATGATGGCGCGGTGGAAGCTCGGCAGTGTGTCGTCCATGCAGGTCGACGCGGCCATGGTTCTCATCGTGCTGGCCCAGATCCTCTACCTGCGCATGGAGTGGCGGCTCGCGCTGCTGATGCTGCTGGTGTCGATCCTCTTCTACTTCGCCGGGGCTGCCTTGCCTTTCGTGGCCAACGCCGTCCTCTTCGTTCTCGGCTGGATTCTGCAGTTCATCGGGCACAGCGTCTACGAGCACAGACAGCCGGCGTTTCTGACCAATGCAGTCCACCTTCTGGTCGGGCCGCTCTGGATCCTCAACGATGTGGTGCCGGTGGTGAAGCGTTGATCTTCGAACGTTCCACCACGGTCGGAGCGCAACTCGAAGAGGTGTTTGCCTTCTTCTCCGACCCTCGGAATCTCGCGAAGATCACGCCGCCGGCGATGGGTTTCCAGATCGTGTCCGCGCCGGACCGCGCACTGCGGGAAGGCGACCGCATCGAGTACCGGATCAAGGTTCTCGGTCTGCCTCTGCGATGGGTCACCCTGATTACCAGCTGGCGTGAAAACGAATCGTTCTCCGACTTTCAGGAGAAGGGTCCCTACCGCCACTGGCTGCATACCCATTCCTTTCGCCAGTCGGGAAAGGTGGTGGAGATGCACGACCGGGTGGAGTACGAGCTGCCGCTGGGATGGCTCGGTCAGCTGGTCGCGGGATGGTTCATCCGCATGCAGCTGAACGGTATCTTCGACTACCGCGCTCAGGCGATCCACGCGGCGTTCGGAAGCGAATCGCGCCTTCCGTAGCGCCGGCATCCCTGCCGGCCGGGACGTCGGCTTCGAGCCGGTGCTCATCGCCGGGCTTCCGCTGGCGTGCAAAGGCTAGGGATTTCCCCCAGCCCGTGAGCCGACGTGCCGGCCTACTTCAGCGCGTTCGTCAGATCGGAGTCGCTGGGGACGGCCAGGCTTTTCGCCTCTCCGCCCTCCGAGGCGATCTCGACCAGCGGAATGCGGCGCTTGCCCTTGCTGAAGGCGATGACCTTTTCTTCGCCCTTCTTGTCCTGATCGACGTCGATGTAGTCGTATTTGACGCCGGATTGATCGAGGTGACGCAGCGTGCGGCGCGTGTCGCCACACCAGTCGGCACCATAGACAGTCACTCGCTCGGCCATGGGTTGTTCCTCCGGGCGATTGATTTTGCGAAAGTGCTGCCTGATCTGCGGTTCGAGTCGAAAAAGAGCGACTTGGGAGCGGTTCTTGCTCCTGAGCCCTGCAGGTGAGCGAGGAGACGAAGCAGAATTGCGGCATCCTCGTGGTCGAGGACGATCAGGCCATCCGGCGCCTGGTGACCATGGTGCTCAAACGTCAGGGCTACCAGGTCGAGATTGCTGTGGACGGGGTTGAGGCGGTTCTCAAGCTGGGAGTGTGCGAGTTCGACGTCATCGTGCTCGATTTGATGATGCCCAATCTCGATGGTTTTACCTTCCTGGAAACCCTGTCCATTCACGATCCGGAGCGGCTCAAAAAGATCATCGTCACCAGCGCCGCGTCGCCTGCGGTGATCATGGCTCGGATGAAGGGGATCACCTTCGAGCTCCTTCCGAAACCGTTCGATATCGCCGAGCTGCTGGAGCGAGTCCGGCTCTGCATCCTCAGACAAAAGGCGGAGGCCGAGGCCACCGCACCACCTTCCAGCTGATCGCAAACGGGCCCGGGCTCCTACAATGGATCCATGCAGGCCTTCGGTTCCGATCGCGTCCGGCCCCCCGAGAAGAACGAGAAGAATGGGGAGAGCGGGGATAACGATTACAACGGGGAGAACGGTCAGCAGCTGCTTTTGTCACGGTTGCCCAAGGGCTGGACGCCGCGCACCCCCAAAACGCTGACCACGGCGGAGTTCCCCGGAACGGCAGTGTTGTGGGACGGGGCGTACTACCAGGTTCTGGAAGCGACGGCGCTCCCGCAGGGCGGCGTGCAATACCTGCTCGAGCCCTGGCCCGATCAGCACGCCATCCGCGTCAGCGACCGATACGATGCCGAGAGCGAAGAGGCCCGCGTGCTGGAGTGGCGCCGGCGACTCTCGCAGGAGAAGCGCCGTAAGTCCGCATCCCTCCTTGCCATTCTGACCGGTCACCTGCCGGAGACCATTCAGGAGCACCTCGGGCGCGAGCTGGGTCTCTCGGCCCCGCGCATGACACAGCTCTCGGCATTTGGCACCTGGCTGATCGCCGGGGGGCTGGCGATGTGGATCGGCGAGGGCACCATCAACCAGACGCCGCGGCCGGCCTGGGTCCTCGTGGTTGCCGGTTACCTCTTCCTTGAATCGACCATCCGATTCTTCGCCGCCTTTGCCAGCGGAGCGGCCATGGGATCACCGATGGGGACGATGTCGTACATCGCCTGGTACGTCGCGCTGGGGAGATCCCGCGGGGCGCGCTCGCCGTTCTCGCAGGAAAAGGGACGATCGATCAAGACGACTGCGGCGACGCCCGAGCAGGCGGAACTCGACGCCTTCACCATGAGGGAATCGCTGGCGACGCTGCTTCCCCGCGCCGATCAGGAGCGGATCGCCGCCCGCTATCCTTATGAGTACCGCCGCAATGGCTCCATCATCGCGGTCATCATCCTGGGGTTCTCGCTGATCGGCGTGTTCAGCTCGTTTCACAAGGGAGAGAAACTGTCGCTGCTGGTCGCTGCGGCACTCTCCGCAGAACAGATCTGGCGGCTGCTTGCCTTTCGCAGTCACCCCGCGGGGAGCGTGCTGGGCTTCCTGGTGCGCCCTTTCATGCGCAAGCTTCTGAGCTGACGCTGGGTCCGGAGCGCCGGCATCCTTGCCGGCGGGATCTCGCCTATCGCCGGCATGCTGCGTTCCTTCCGGTACGCCCCTTACGCCGTGACCCTCCCATCTCCCGGGAAGCCGCGACGAAGTTCGCAATCTGCTCGACGCGCATGTGCTGGAGAAGGCGTTGTACGAAATTCATTACGAGCGGAACAACCGTCCCGAATGGGTACGCATCCCGCTTTAGGGGTTGCTCGACCGCTCGCGCGGTGATCAAGGGTGACATCCATGGAACAGGCAAAAAGAGGCGACCTGGTGCACGTGCACTACACCGGTTCGCTGGAAGACGGCTCGATCTTCGACACCTCAGAGGAGGGCGACCCGATCTCGCTGACCATCGGAGCGGGAGAGGTCATTCCTGGATTCGAAGACGCTCTGGTGGGAATGGCCACGGGGGAAACGAAGCGGGTGACCATCCCGGAAGCGGAGGCCTACGGTCCGCACCGCTCTGATCTTGTTTTCACGGTGGATCGCGACGCCATCGGTCCGGAGGCAGCAGAGCTGGAGGTCGATGACATGCTGCAGGTCGGCTTCGGCGACGGCGGCACCGCGCAGGTGCAGGTCACCGCACTGACCACAGATCAGGTCACGCTCGACGCGAACCATCCCATGTCCGGCAAGACCCTGATCTTCGATCTCGAACTGATGTCGATCGGCACCGCGCCCCTTTCGTAAGAGTGAGTTGTCACGCCGCGACGCTGCTTTTCGGACCGCGGGCATCCCGCCGCCGAAGCATCATCGATGCGCGCGGCCCATCGCCCTTGCTGTCTCCTGGCGAGGCGCGCCGCTTGCTAACAGAACAAGGTCGTGACACGGTCGCAGTTCGTCGAGCGGCTTCTTCGAATCCCCTCCGGCGGCGGGCCATTCCGAAGTCAGCTCGATGCGCCCGGCTCGATGCCTGGCGAAGGAAAAAAGATGGCAACCAGAAGTCGGAAGGGCTCAGACGGTACGAGCTCGACAACGGGTGCGCTGAGGAAAGCGCAGGAGGTCGCTGAACCGTCCCCGAAGGCTGCGGCGCCGGAGAGCCATGAGCCAGATGTGCCGAAAGAGAAGGTCAGGCGCGCAGCAAAGAAGCACGGCCAGCCCGTAGCGGTCGCTGGCATTGCGAAGGAGGAGAAGGCAGCGAGGGCGGCAGTCAATCCTCCGAAGCGCACTGCTCCGAAAAGAGTACCGCCCGGCACCGCAACCCAGGCGCCCGCGACGCCCCGAGAAACGGAGGAGTTTTCGCGCGATCAAAAGACTGCGTCCGGTCGCCTTTCGCGCGCGCGTCACAACACTGCGTCTCCTCAACCGCCGGCACGGGGAGCGGTGTCCTTGCCGCCTGGCGCCGCGCCAGACGATTCCGACAAAGACAACGCTCGCCAGCAGACCGTCGCTGGGCGAATGCGCCCCGTCCCGCCAGCGGCGGAAACAGTCGCGCAACTGGCGCAGGCCATGGGTGCGGACGTCGTTCCGTCGGTCCCCATCGAGGTGAGCGTGCAATCGACTTCGTCCCGGAAGAGGTCGACGAAGCCAGAGTCAGGAAGCGATGGTCCGTCGGGTGGTGCCGGGAAAGCGAAGCCAGCGACGGCCACGTTGCTCTCCGACTGGGACTATCACCTGTTCAACGAGGGGAGCCACCAGAGACTCTGGGAGAAGCTCGGCGCGCACAGCATGGAAAGCGCCGGCGTGCAGGGAACGATGTTCGGGGTCTGGGCTCCCAATGCGGCCCGGGTCAGCGTGATCGGCGACTGGAACGGCTGGAGCA
>JBDSGC010000174.1:0-8774 GCA_039919215.1 Thermoanaerobaculia bacterium
GCGACGGCCATCCAGTGGCGCGCGCGCTCCTCGGTGATCACCTGGAGCAGGTAGCCGGTCAGGGCCATCGGTGCGATCAGAACCATGGAGACGACGCCGGTGGGGCGGTTCGGCCTGCGACCGGTGAACGAGGGCCAGATGTGATCGCCGAAGATCCAACCGAGCGCGAACAGCGCGAAGGGCGCGGCGAGCACATGCGCGGCGAGCATGCCCGGCTGCCAGGGATGATTGATGACGGCGAACGGGTCGTTCGACGTCATCGCGTACTTCATGAACGCGAATGCCGCGCCGGTGATGGTGATGGCCAGGACCGAGGCGTGCAGGGTGCGCACCTGCGCGCGACTCATCATCGGGGAATGGCCCCGGCCAGCACGTGATGGAGCGCGAGCACCTTCCTGGTGGCGTTCACGATGGCGCGGCCGGTCAGGCTAGCCCCGGAGAGAGGGCGCACCGCACGATCGAGCGCCAGTTCCCGATCGAGTCTTCGCCCCAGGAGTTGATCGATCCAGCGGCGCCTGGGGAAATAGTCCGTCGGTTCATCGAACGAGAGGATGTCCACCCGCTCCACGGATCCATCAGCTTTGATCACCACCAGGATGGTCTCCGGGAGCGTGCGCACGCGATGGGTGTCGAAATAGCCGAACGATCCGTCGCTCGCGGCGTAACGGATGATCAACGAGTCGTCGAAGGAGACGCCCGACTCCCGCCGGGCGTCTGCCAGTTGTTGTGGGGTGAGAAAGAACTTCTGCCGCGCCACACGAATCGGTGGTGAGAACGCGGATGCCAGCGCCTGCTCACGCGTCATGAGAGTTCTGGCGGACAGCGGCTCGGCGAGCGAGGCTACGAACGCGATCGAGATCATCGCGACGAGAACGCCGGGAGTGCGAAGGGTCAAAAAATGTATCCCAGCGCTACATTGAATTGACTGGCGCCAGTACCAGCGCGGTTCGTGATTTTCTGCCAGTCGGTTTTGATCACCGTCTGGGGGATCGGTTTGAACGCGGCGCCAAACGTCAGGATCCGCGCGTCGTTCTCCGGATTGCGCTCGTAGCCGAGGGGCACGGAGCGCTGCGTGTCGAATCGCTCGAAACGAACGTACGGCATCAGCGAGATGCCTGGTCGAGAGATCAGAGAGGCGATGTCGTATCCGCCCTCCGCATACCAGCCACCAAACGATTTTCCGATCGACTCCGCCCCTGCAAATCCGTTTGCCAGATTGATGGCACCGGCATCACCAACCGACCCCCGCGCAGCCAGGGCCCGCAACGACAACCCTCGAAACTTCGACTCGACGTGGACTTCGCCCAGGGAGACCCGGCCGCTAAAGCCGCGTCCCTGTCCCGAACCGCCTCGGTAGACAGATCCGCCCAGAAAAGTGCCCTCCAGCGGATGCCAGTCGGCCCGCAGGACACCGGCAAGATCTTCCGCCTTTGCCTTCGCTCCCGACTGCTTGCCCTCGTGCAGTCCATCCTCCGATGTGAAGCCCGCGCTATCCAGCCCGGTCAGCAGATAGGCGCGATAGCTCAGGGAGCCGGCATCGCCGAAGACGCCAGCACCCATCTCGCTCCATGTAGTCGGAATGATCCGGTCCTCCACCGCTGGACGGCGGGCCGCCAGGAATGAGGTCGGCTCGTGTTGCTCGTTGATGAAGCCCATGGGGACGAGGACGACCCCCGCGCGAATATTGGCCTGCGGCCGCAGGAGGTAATCGAGGTAGGCGAACTCCATGGAGACCGCACCGCCGCGCTCGGTGGAGCCATGCTCGACCTCCAGCTCGGAGTTGAAGAGCACCGAAGGGTTGAACTTGTAACCGGTGTAGAGGACGGCACGAACCAGATCGGCCGAGCTGACCTCGTGCGAGGAGTGGTTCTGGTAAAGCATGTCGCCGTACCCGCCGACGGAGAACCCCTGATCAGTGCGGTAGACCTTCGATGCGGCTGCCCCAAGACCGTACTGCCCGGCGGCGGGATCGGCCTGGACCTCCTGCCGGAGCTGGCCGTTCTTGAGCGTCTCTATCTCGCGTGAGAGCACGTCGATCTCACGCCGTACTTCGGAAAGCTCGGTCGACGGGGCGGACTTCTGCATTTGCGCAATCTTGCTTTCCAGGGCCTGGATGCGGCGCTCCAGATCCTGTGTGTCCTGCGCCAGACCGACGTGAGCCACTGCCACAACTGCTGCTGCCAGAATCCAAGATCGAATCATTCGTGTCGTTCCTTGATTTGAAAGTGTGGGTCGAGAATGGTCAGCCCGCCCGCGGTTCGTCGGAACTGCCGCGAGAGCTGAATGGATTTGTCAGTGTTGATGAACATTGCGGCGACCCGGTTCGCCTCGCACCACAGGAGCCCGTCCGTGCTTCCCATGACGTACAAGGCGGTGGAGAGGATGTCCGCCTCCAGACCGCTGTCGGCGATGACGGAGACCGAACCACGCGGGGGAAGAGCTTCGCCGCTGCGCGGATCGAGAATGTGTGAGAAACGGCGACCTCCGATCACGAAAGAATTTTCGCTTCCGGAGCTCGTCGACAGCGAAGCATTCACGAGCGTGAATTCCGCGATGGCGTGGTGGCGTGTTTCCGGGTCGGCCACGGTGACGGTGGTCCGCCCTTTCACCGAGAGCTGACCGCCGAAGTTGAGAACCGCCGCGGAGCCGTCGCTGAAAAGCGACAGCACTCGATCCAGCGCGTAGCCCTTGCCGAAGGCGCCCTCTTCGATGGCTGCGCCGTTCGACAACTCGATGGTGCGAAAGGGCCGAAACTTCAGATTGCCGATCGCTGCTTGTGTTCGAGCAAGGGCCAGTGTGTTTGGTTCAGGGACCTCACCACTTCCGCGAGTCTTCCAGCGATCGATGAGGGGGCGAACCAGAGGGTTGAACGCCCCGTCGGTCTTTTCGCTCCATTCGCTGGCGGCGCTCAGAACATTCCAAAGCTCCGGCGAGACCTGCGCCGTTCCGCGCGCGTTGAGTCGAGCGAGCTCGCTCTCGTTGCTCCAGGTGGAGAGAAGTGCCTTCTCCACACGAACCGCCTCCGCAAACGCAGCTTCGATTTCCCGATCGGTGGAGGCAGTGATCTCGCACACCGTTCCCATCACGTAGCGCGCGCGTGTGATCGGGCCGGGCGCGGCCGTGGGGACTGCGGTCAGCAGGAGAAACGACGCCGCGAGAAACATCAGAGTCCGGTCTGCACTCGTGACCGCTCGAACCGATCCCTCATGGACACCGCCAGCAGCCACATCGCGCAGAAGGCGACCATCACGACGGAGAACCACTTTCCGTAAAGCCCCATCGGGGAAAAGGGTTCCGTGGCGTTGTGGATCGCCTCGCTGGCGGGAAGCAGGCCGGCCTCGGAGAATTCATGAATCGAGTAGAAGAGGATCTGGACCGCGAACAGCAGCAAAAACAAACCGGTCACCTGAAAGAAGCGGCGGATGTCGATGCGGTGACCGTAATGGGCCCAGGCCCAGGACATCGCGGCAGCCAGCCCCAGCCCGGCAAGGGAGCCGAGGAGGAAGCGGCTGTTGCGAACCTGAATGAGCATCAGCGCCGTTTCCATCCCCTCCCGTGTGACCATCAGGACGGTGAAGAGGAAGACGCCGGTGATGGCCATGAACCGTGACGCTTTCGAAGAGTAGCCATCCAGCCGCCGCTCCATGTTTCCTTTGAGTCGGGGCGCGGTTCGCCAGACGTGCACGACGAACGAGGCGACGAGGATCGCGGCGATCACTCCGAGAACGCCTTCCCAGACGGACTGGTACTGGCTGAGTCGCATGAGCGCATAACCCAGGGCAAAGCTGGCCACGACGGAGGCGGCGATTCCGGCGTACACGGCGGGGCGAAGCCAGTCGCGGCCGGTCTTGCGAAGAAACGCGAAGATGATGGCCACCGTCAGGAACGCTTCGAACCCTTCACGAAAAACGATGATCAGTGCTGGGAGCATGGGATCACTTGCGGAGCAGCATCGCGTCGAGACCGATCGACTGGACTCGATCGGGAGAGTGCGGCCGCTCCCCTTTCTTTTGACACGTTTCACAGATCCCCAGGATCTGCAGGTTGTGAGACGTGGCGATGAATTTCTTGCGAAGACAGATTTCGTGCTGCCGGGCCTGCATCTGCGGATCCTGAAACTCGATCACGGTGCCGCAGGTGGTGCAGATGAGATGGTCGTGGTGGGAATCGCCACGGACATGCTCGTAGTGGTAATGCTCCTCGCCGAGGTGGACGCGCCGTACCAGCCCGGACTTCACCAGAAGCTCCAGGGTCCGGTAGACGGTGGCCCGGGAGATCTTCAGGCTCTTTCCCTTCATCTTCAAGAGCAGCTCATCGGCCTCGAAGTGGTAATGGGTGCCGAAGATCTCGCGCACCAGCGCGGTCCGCTCGCGGGTGAGCTTGAGCCCTCTACCGGAGAGAAAGTCCTGGAACCTGTTGAGTTCGCGCTGAACGGGAGGCATTGGTTTGAGTGAAGTTTAATTGAGACTGAGTCTCAGTTGCAGAACTGATTCTATCGGGCCGCGATCGAGGTGTCAATCGCGTCCGAAAACCCGAATGATCCCGGCGACCAGCGAAAATGTTGGCGGACGCTTGAGAACCAACGCCGCCGGCCGTGCCGGCTACAGCCGCGATTGCGCTGCCACGGCTGCTTCCCGGATCTGCGGCTGGCGGGGCTCGATCGAGAGTGAGCGATTCCAGTAGTCGAGAGCACGTCCGTAATCGTTCGTCTTGGCGAAGAAGACGCCGAGGTTATTGAGCACCAGGGTGGAAGAGGGTTGCAGCCCCAGAGCCCGCTCCAGTTCTGGCACTCCCTCCGTGTTCCGGCTGGCGGAGACCAGCGCCGACCCGAGGTTTGCTGCGATGAGGTACGACTGCGGAAACAGAGCTTTCCCTTTGTAGAGAATGGCGATGGCGCGAGAGGTCAGATCCTTGTCCCGATAGAGCGCAGCGAAGTCGATGATGTAACGCTCCGCATTGGGGAGACCCTTGGTCACTGCGGTGAGGAAGGCCTCGTCCGCACCGGTGTACTGCTGCCGGTCGAACAGCGCCATGGCCAGGTTCAAGTAGGGAGTGGGACGGTTGGGGTTGATCCCCACCGCCTGGTTGAATGCTTCCACGGCCTCCTTGGTTTTGCCCTTCGATCGCAGGTCGACTCCCAGGTTGTTGTAGTAAGCGTAGGAACCCCATTTTTCAGGAGCGATCGGCGCCGCCGCTGTCTGCGCCTCTTCGTTCTCCAGCACCGGGGTGAGATTTCGATTGGGATCGCTGGAGTGGCCGATCGCCTGCAGCGCGGCCTGATAGGCCTTGGTGTCGAGCTTGACGCTGGGGGCCACCGGCCTCTGGCTGACAAACTCGCCGTAGCTCACGACGCGCACCGAGTTGATGGGAGCGACATCGCGGAATGCCCAGGTAGCGACGTGACCGGGCATCTCCTGCGACTGCGGAAGTCCGAGGAGCGTCAGCAGTGTCGGGGTGATGTCATAGATCGAGAGGGCGTGTGATGCCCGCGACGCCGCTACGTGCGGTCCATAGGCGACAAACACGCCGGGGTTGCGGTGATCGGAAAGAGCGGTGCCACCGTTGGGTACATTGCGGGGCCGCGCTTTCCCCCAGCGGAAGCCGTGCGCGGAAAGCACGATGACCGTTGTGTCTTTCGGAAGGACGGCCATCCACTCGCCGATCAGACGATCGACCTCCGAGTAATAGTTCGCCACGGCCGGCCAGAACTTCCGGTAGCGCTCTTCGCTGATGCCTTCGCGGTACGGAGGATGAAACGGCGCGAACAGGTGATTGACCGCGTCCGCACCTTCGTACGACATCATGACCAGCATCGGATCGCGGCCGGCCTTTCGCTCGTCGTTGTAGAGGTTGATGGCGACCCGGTGATCACTCCAGGTCTTGGCCAGGATGGAGCGGAAGGTCCGAACCGGCTCATTGGGTTCGGCACTGTTGACGCCGGCGTCCCACTCGGTAGACGTCATGTTGAGAAAGCGGCGCGCCTGGTCGTATCCGATCGTGCCGGCATCGACATTGAGTGAAGCTGCGCGCGCCGCGGCGGAGGGAGGGTACACGGCCGTGGGAGTCTGCTGCACAGGCTCGTCGTACACCACGCTGTCCTGCGCCGATGGCGGCCATGCGGTCCACCAGTTCGCCACCAGGGCCTCGCGGCCGAAGGCATCTCCAATGTCCCAGATGGCCGGCGCCCGACGGGAGTAGGAATCGATGGGAGTCTGATGGGCGTGATCCATGAAGTCGATCACGCCGTGCCGATCGGGACTCAATCCGGTGGCCACCGTGGTCCATAGCATTGGCGAAACGGTGGGCTGGATGGTCTGCAGCGATCCGGTCACCCCACCGTTGGACAGCGCCTTGAGATTGGGGATGCGACCGTCGTCGGAAAGCTCGTGCAGCAACTCCCAGTCGGCGCCGTCGATGGCGAAAACCGCAACGCGCGAGGGCGCACTGCGGGCATCGCGGCGCAGTTCCACGCGTTTGGCATGCAGCAGCGCTTCACGATCGACCTCAAAACGTGCCACCTCGAAGGCGGTCACTTTCAATCCGCTGCTGGCCAGATGACTGGTCACGATCCTTCGCAGCGGATCTCTCTGCGAGTTGAATTGGGAAGTCGGAGAGAGCAGGTCCTCGATGGGGATCTGGGCGGTGACCGCAGAAACCGCCTCCGCAACGCGTGCCCGGATCCAGGAGTTCCAACCCTGTTCGATGACCCGTCGGGAGTCAGGGATCCGCCCGGCGTCGATGCCGAAGCGAAGGCGGTACGTCATGGTCACCGGAACGCCTTCCTTCGAATTGATGCGGATCAGTCCGTCGCGCTGGGCGAACCCGTCACGCTTCTCGAAACGCAGCCGGTAGAACTGGTGCGGAGGAAGATAGGTGATGTTCTGCTGGACCAGCCGCACCTTCCCGGAATGCTTGTCGATGCCGAAGATGATCGACCGCGAGGAGGGCAGGTAAAGGCTAATCAGCAGGTAGGTGATCGCGCCGAGGCCGGCGAGCAGGGACAGGAAATTGAGCAACCGATGACGGCGCATTCGTTGAGAGCGCTATGCAGAGCGGGGGCCAGTTCGGAAAGCCCGAGGCCGGCACGGCCGGCGGCGCTGGTTGCCCAAGGCTCCGCCAAGATCCACGCTCCAAGACGTTCTGCCGCGCAGACCCTAGCGGAGGCGACGCGGTGGCCGCTTACTTCTTCCGCTTGACCAGTTGCTTGACCTCGTCGTTCCCGATGGGACTCTGGGCCGAAATGATCACGGCAGCCGTCCCCTCCCGGAAAGCGGGAATGCTGCAGCGGATGATGACGGTGCCGTCGGCGGTGGTCTTCCCTCTGAAGATGACTCGCGGCGGCTCGGCCGTCGAGATCACTTTGACCTCCACGGCGGCGGCAGGGATCGGGTTCTGGGAAAGACTCTTGCGGGTGGCCACCCGCATCTCCACCGCGGAACCTGCGAAGAATTCGACTGTGTTCAGCAGGGAGAGCTCCAGATGCTCGCTCTCCGCCTCCGAGGCCAGGTAGTCAATGATGACCTGGTCGAGAGTCTTGTCGTCAAAGACGCCGAGAGGCGGAGTGGCCGGAGGAGTCTCCCCGTCCGGAGGAAGCTCCAGTGCGACGGTGGGGCGGGAGGTCGCGAACTTGGTGGAGTCGGCCGGCTGATCGAGACGGCCCCGCTTGATGGCCGCGATCATGGTGCGATGCTGCTGCTCCATGAGGCTGGCGATCCACTTCTCGTCCACTCCCGCCTTCACCTGCTCGGCGTAGGAGGTTTTCTTGGACGCCAGGATCTCGCCACCGACGTAGACCAGACTCTCGATGTAGGGGTTTTGAAGCCCTTTGTCCTCGGTCTGGATGTGGTAGACCTTGTCGTTATGCTTGATGTCTGTGTTGAATCCGGTGATCACCGGCGACGCTCCGCAGCCTTGCGACTGGAAGCGGAAGTGTAGCAGAGCCGGTTAGTTCTGCTCGAACCACCCGCGCAGAGAATCGATTTGATCGCGCACACGTGCGGCATCGTCCGCTTGCGGCATCAGCGCCAGGTAGCGCTCGAATCCGTCGATGGCATCCTGATACGCATGCATCCGCGCAGCCAGGGCAGCGCGGTCACGGACTTCGAAAGCATCGCCAGCGTCGAGAATGAGCAGCCGGTCGATGGACGCCGCGGCATGCGCCAGGTCGTTCCGCGAAAGGTAGGCCGACTTCAGATGAGCGAGCTCCCGGGCCAGGATCTCTTTCTGCGCAAAGGAGCGGAGATGGTGCTCGCGCAGTCGCACCCCGCCGCCGTAGACGTCGTCCAGCAGCCCCTGCAACTCGAGCGAGGTGAGGATTTTTCCGCCTTCGAACGGGTCCACCACAAGCTGACCGAATGCCCCGCTCAGCTTGACCAGAAACCGTCCCGGGATGGCCACTCCCGCCACGTCCACCCCCACGCGTCGCCCGATCTCGATGTAGAGAATGGAAAGGGCGATGGGCAGGCCGGCATGCTTGTCCAGAGTCTCGTTGAGCAGCGCGCTGCGGGGGTCGTAGTAGTCCTCGTCCTGGCCGTGAAACCCCAGCTCCTCAAAAAGGACTCGGTTGATCGTCTGCACGATGCGATCGATGTCTCGCGAGCCGCTCAGGCGTTCGCGGACGCAGGAGCTCCAGGTGGCCACTTCCGACAGGTAGGGCTCGATGTTCAGGCCCGGATCATCCTCGAGAGCAACGATCAGGGAAGCCTCCACCAGATCCACCAGCTCGTCGGGGCGGGCTGCAACCTCCAGGAACCGTTGCCGCGCATACATCGGAT
>JBDSGC010000175.1:0-6101 GCA_039919215.1 Thermoanaerobaculia bacterium
AAGCGCTTGATCGAGAAGACGGTGTTTTCCGGATTGGTCACCGCTTGACGCTTGGCGACCTGGCCCACGAGGCGCTCCCCGTTTTTGGCGAAACCGACGACCGACGGGGTGATCCGGCTGCCCTCGGCGTTGACGATGACCTTCGGCTCGTTGCCTTCCATGACGGCGACGACGGAGTTGGTGGTGCCGAGGTCAATGCCGATGATTTTTCCCATTTGTTGTTCTCCTTCTTGGACTTACGCGAATCTGAGCGCGTCATAGTCAACTTGCAACACGCATGCAAACCTGAGTGCAGCGTTGTGATATTCCAATATTCTGGCGTGGGCAACCAACCGCCGCCCGACGCCTAGCGAGCGCCGCCGGCTGGAAGCCAGCGGACCGGCCGGCAGGGATGCCGGCGTTCCGAAGGCTGCCTGATGAACGCGGTGTTCAGGCTTCGGATTCGATCGAAGGGCATCAACGAAGATTCTTCTGGTGCCTTTCGCGCACGCAATGCGCATCGGATTCGTCGCGTTATCATCCGCCGACTGGGAGGAACTCCAATGCTTCCGAACACTTCACAGCAGCAACCTGCATGGATCAACGCGTCGACGGCCGAGATGGAGATGCGCACCCGCGCCTTCGTGCGGTCGGTCTATGGATGGATGTTTGGTGGACTGCTCCTGACCGCGTTCGCCTCGCTCTGGGTGGTGATGTCCCCGGCGATGCAGGCGCTGGTCCTGGGCAACTCGATGGTCCGGATGGGCCTGATGATCGCCGAGGTCGGCGTCGTGCTCTTCCTCTCGTTCCGGATCCGGCACATGTCCGCGGGGACCGCCGCGGGCGCCTTCCTCGTCTACTCCTTCCTCAATGGCCTGACCCTGAGCGTCATCTTCTGGGCGTACTCCGGCGGATCCATCGTCCAGGCCTTCGTTGCCTCGGCTGGAATGTTCGCCGCCATGAGCATCTACGGCACGGTGACCAAACGTGACCTGACCTCCTGGGGCTCCTTCTTCTTCATGGGCCTGATCGGGATCATGATTGCCAGCGTCGTCAACATCTTCCTCAAATCGAATGCTCTGACCTTCGCGGTGTCGATCATCGGTGTGTTCGTCTTCGTTGGGCTCACCGCCTACGACACCCAGAAGTTGCGCACCATGGCCATGGTCGACGGTCCCCTGCGCGAGAACCTCGGCGTGATGGGCGCTCTGGCGCTCTACCTCGACTTCATCAACATCTTCCTGTTCATGCTGCAGATCTTCGGCGGCGGCCGGAAGCGCTGACCGCACCCTGCCCGGAACCAACAAAAAGGCGGACTCTCGGGTCCGCCTTTTGATTGCACTCAAGAGCTAGCGCCCGATCATGCGGGTCCCGTCGTCTGTTTACCTGGCGGCTACCTGGGAGGATTGGTGTCGGTCGCGGCGGGCTTCACGTTGGTCACGACCGGATTGCCATTGGCGTCCGTGCTCACCTGGACTTTCGGTGCCGCGACCGGCGCGCTGCGAGTGATCGTCGTTTTCTTCTTCGTGATCTTCTTGCGCGTGGTGGACCCCGATCTTCCCGTCACGGTCCTGCTGCTGGTCGTACTCGTCGACACTGCGGTCGTGCCCGTCGCGTTGACCGTGCCTGGATTGATGACGACGTTGCTGAGGATCGGCGTGCCGGAGGAGCCTGTAGTGATGGTTGTGGGGTTCGTTCGGCTGGCCGGCGTGATGCTGACACTACTCTGAGCAGTCCCTGCGGCGCCGTTCGCAGTGGCGGCGCGCACGGTGGATGAGCTCTGAGTGACTACGCTGGGACTGGCGGCGAACTGACCGGGCGTGGCGGAGGTGGCGGCCGCCACCGGGGTGCCCACGTTGCTGCTGAACACGGGTGCTGAGGAGGTGGTCACCGTCCCCGTCCCGTCCGAACCAGCCCTGAAGGACTGGCTGCTGATGTTGCCCTGAGTGCTCGAACCGCCGGTCTGCGTCGAGGACGTCGACGGGACGACCGCCTGATTGATTCCCGGTCCGGAGCTGAGCGAAGACGCAGTCACCGTCGGATTGACGGTGGTTGGAACCACCGTGGAGACCCCTGTCGTGATCGGAGTGACCGTCGATCCGGTGGTGGTTGGATTCGAGGCGATGCCCGAGGTGGTTGGGCTCACGCCGGACGGCACACCTGCGGTGGCTGGAGTGGTGGTGAGACCCTGAGTCGTTGGGGTCACGCCTGCCCCCGAAGTGGCGGGAGAGGCTGTGGTGTTCGTCGTGACGCTGCTCGGGGCGGACCCGGACGAAATCGTCGGATTGGATCCTGACCCTGACGCGGCAACCGAGCCTCCCGTCGACCCGGCAGTTCCTGCGACGGCGAAGCCGATCGCTCCTCCGCCGCCAGTCGCGCCGCTGGTCACAACCGGCGTCGGCGCGGAACTGATCGAGGAGTTGACCGTCGCCTGAGGATTCGCCGTCAGCGACGGCGGAATGAATTGCCCGGTGTTGGGCTTCGGTGCCGACCCCTTTGTTGCCGATGCGGAGCGACCAGGGCTGGCCGGTCCGAGAACCTTGCCGCCCTTGCCCTCATGACCGGCCAGAACGGCCGCCGCGGCGTCGGCGCGGCTTACCGGCTTTGTCGATGACGGGGCAACCGGAGCGGGCGTGTTCTCGACAATGGCAGGGGATGTGGGGGGCACCGAAGAGGCGCCCGGAGTCGACGAGGTGGAGCTCGCCTCCGCCGGCGTCGACATCGATGACTGGCCACGTCCCGATGGGTGGTTGGTCGCGCATCCGACTGTGAAAGTGGTGAGAGCTACGGCCAGGACGCCAACGTGTCCCAGTGGCGAACGCCGTTTTCTTGTTTTGACTGAGTGCATGATGGGTCCTCCTCGTTCAAGTGAATAACAAGACGTTTCGAGCAAGTGCTGTGCCGCCACCGGACGGATCGTCCCCCGCTTCCCTGAACGAATTGCGCGCTCATGGCACTGGTGCTGCGTTGGGCGTGACCATGAGAATCCTGGTAACGGGCGGAACCGGAGTCATCGGCACGGAGGCCATCAGCGAGCTCCTTCGGAGTGGTCACGCCGTGCGCCTGCTGTCCCGAAACGCCGAAGAGGACGCCAGGCAGTGGAATGGAGTGGAGCCCGCTCAGGGGGACGTTTCGGAGGCCGCTTCCCTGGGAGGACTCGCGGATGGCTGCGACGCCATTCTGCACATTGCCGGACTGATCTCGGACGACGAGGTCGAACTCGAGCGCGTCAACGTTGGAGGGACCGCCAACATGTTGGCCGAGGGGCTCCGCGCCGGTGTCGGCCGGTTCGTGTACATCTCCTCACTGGGAGCGGAGAAAGGCGAATCGCTGTATCACCGCAGCAAGCGCAAAGCAGAGTCGCTGGTGACCCAATCGACGCTGGACTGGACCATCGTCCGCCCCGGCAATGTCTACGGTCCCGGCGACGCCGTCATCTCCCTGCTGCTCCGGGCCGTGCGCGCCCTGCCGGTGGTTCCGGTGATCGATGCCGGCACGCAGCCGTTCCAGCCGTTGTGGCACGAGGACCTCGCGAAGGCCTGCACGAAGATCCTCGAGAGGGACGATCTGAAGGGCCAGACCCTGGAGATTGCGGGGCCCGAGATCACCTCCATGCGCGATGTGCTGGAGCGCTTCGCAGCCATCACCGATCGCAGACCATCGCGCCTACCCATTCCGCATTTCCTGGCCTCGGTGGCAACGGCTCTGGGATCGGCAGTGGGGGTGACGCTTCCCATCGATCAATCCCGGCTGACCATGCTGCAGGAAGAGAATGTGATTGTGGAGGGACGTCCCAACGCTATGGACACTCTCAAGATCGCTCCCACGCTTCTGGACAAGGCTCTGCGCCTGCTGGCCGATTCGCTGCCGGAACAGCTGGCCGAAGAGGGAGTCGGCGCGCTCCACCACAAAACGTTTTTCGCCGAGATCGCCGGATCAAGATTCAATGCGGAGAGCCTGATGACCTGGTTTCGCGATCGCGCGTCCGACGTGATGCCGATCGAATTCGACACCGAGCCGGGCACGCCGCAGCGTCTCGATCTGGGTGCCACGCTCACCGCGAAAATCCCGCTCCGTGGCAATGTGCAGGTGCGGGTGGAAGCGGCCGAGCCGACTCGCGTGGTGCTGGCCACCCTGGAGGGCCACCCGCTCGCCGGCACCGTCGAATTCACCACCGTCGATCGACCGAACGGAATCCGGTTCGCGGTGGACACATTCACCCGCGCGGCCAACGCGCTCGACTTCGTGGCCCTGAAGAGCGTGGGCGAACCGATGCAGGACTCCAATTGGAAGGAAGTGGTCCAGCGGGTCATCGACGCCAGCGGCGGCACCTCCAGCGCCGGTGTGAAGAACATTTCCGAGTCACTGGATGACGCAGCTGCAGCGAAGGTGGAAGAGCGCCGCAAAGAAATGGTGCAGCAGCGGAAACGTGACGACGCTGAGGCCGCCGGCCCTCAGGTGCCGCAGCGTCCGTAACATTTCCCGGCAGCCTGCGACGGAGCGGCGCCCGCCCTCAGCGTCCAAACACCCGTTTCAATGCGGCCTGCCCGGCCCAGTAGCCGCACATGCCGTGCACTCCGCCTCCTGGTGGCGTGGAGCTCGACGCGAGATAGATTCGTCGGTTCGGAGTGCTGTAAGGATTCCGCGAGGGAAACGGACGCGCCAGAAACTGGAGCAGCGTATTCGCGCCGCCGGCGATGTCGCCGCCGACAAAGTTCGCGTCGTGCCTCTCGAACTGCGCCGTGTTCATGGTGTGCCGCGCCAGGATACGGTCGCGGAATCCCGGAGCGAATCGCTCGATCTGCGCCTCGATCGCGCCGGTCATGTCCTCGGTCGATCCGTGCGGCACGTGGCAGTAGGCCCATCCGGTGTGCTTCCCGGCAGGCGCGCGCGTGTCGTCGAACAGACTCTGCTGCGCCACCAGCACGAACGGGCGATCGGTGGAGCGACCCTCCCACACCGCCGCTTCATGTGCGGAGATCTCGTCGACCGTCCCGCCGACATGCACGGTTGCCGAGCGATGACATTCCGCGGCGCGCCAGGGGATGGGACCGTCCAGCGCCCAGTCCACCTTGAACACGCCGGGTCCGTATCGAAAATGTCGCAGCCTCCTGACGTAGCCGGCCGGCAGTTCGTCCCCTGCGATGGCTGCGAGTTGTCGCGGGGTCACATCGAAGAGCACGCACCTTGACGACGGGAGGTCGCGCATGTTGTTCACGCGGCGCGAGGTAGTGATCGATCCGCCGAGGAAGCGAAAATATCCGGCCATGGCATCGATGATCGATTGCGATCCGCCTCGAGCCACTGGCCAGCCGGTGGCATGTCCGGCCAGCGCCAGGACGAGACCGAAGGAGGCCGAACCTGCCCAGTCCAGGGGCACGAAGGAGTGCGCCGCGCAACCGGAAAACAGCGAACGCGCCAGATCTCCTTCGAAGCTGGAACGGGCCAGCGAACGCGCCGAGCGCAATCCGTCCAACCCGAACCTCGCCAGCACGAAGGGATGCCGCGGAACGAGGCGGATGGGACGAAGAATCTCCTCGAAGAGCGCGGCGGCATTCCGGGCGAACGGTGCCATCAGCTTGCGATAGGCATCCCCATCGCCGCCCAGGCTGTCGGCGGTCTTGTCGATGGAGAGCTCCAGCACCGCGGCGCGCCCGTCATCGAGCGGATGGGCGATCGCGTTCGGCGACTCCAGCCATTGCAGCCCGTACTCAGCCAGAGGGAGCGTCCTGAAAAACGGCGAGACCATGGCCATGGGATGGATGGCCGAGCAGATGTCATGACGAAATCCCGGCAGGGTCAGCTCCGCAGTGCGCGCACCCCCGCCGATGGTTTCGTTCGCTTCGAGAATCTCGACGGAGAGCCCCTCACGGGCGAGGACGATCGCCGCAGCGAGACCGTTTGGTCCCGCGCCGACCACCACGGCGTCGAGTTGCCGGACCATCAGAGGACCGCTGCAAGCAGGGAGTTAGAAACCAGAAACCAGAAACCAGAAACCAGAAGGGATCCAGCGAAGCGCGAGGGACCGGACACACACGTGGCGCCCACCCCCATTGCCATCCGCTCAGTTCTCAATGCCATACGTTCAAGAGGTTTGTTTCTGGTTTCTGGTTTCTGGTTTC
>JBDSGC010000176.1:0-6384 GCA_039919215.1 Thermoanaerobaculia bacterium
CGCCTTCAGTCAGCATCACCACGGTGGCCATCGTGGACACGGTGAAACCGGCCACGAAGGCGGGCGGGCCCTCCGCGCTGGTCAGCGGGGAGATTGCCGTCGTCCTCTCCGGCACCGGCCACATCCAGAAACCGGGCGCGAGCTTCGTGTCCGATCTGGCCATCCTCAACGCCAATGGCACCCGCGACCTCAAGGGCCTGACGCTCTTCCATCTGCCTGTTGGCGGAAGCGCATCCTCAACACCGGTCAGCAACGTCGCGGCCGCGGGCTCGATCACTCTGGTCGACGTCACGAAAAACGTGTTCAACAACCAGGCGGCGCCGGCATCGCTGCAGATCCGCGGCACCGAGGCGGCCAACATCACGGCGCTGGGGACCCTCGTGAATGTGGGGAACCCGGCCGGCACGACCGGAGCGCCGATCCCGCCGTTCCGATCGGATCGGGCCGCCGCTGCGGGGCAGACCATCATCCTGAACGGGCTGGCTCCGAGCGATGCCTCGCTGCGTACGGACGTGAGTCTGCAGGAGATGACCGGGGCCGCGGCCGGTGCCCGGGTCGATTACTACGACACCGCCGGAAGCGCCGTGGGCAACGTGCTCGCGAGCCTGGAGCCGTTCGGGCTGCAGCAACTGGCGGCCGGTGTTCCTCCGTCTGCGGTGATGGCCATTGTGACCGTCGATCCCTCCTCCGCAGGCCGGGTGCAGGCGCACGCGATCCGTTCGGACGCCCGCAGCGGGGACGGCTGGACGCTCGTCGACTGGCGACGACAGAACGATTTCCCGGGCACCGGCGCGGTGCTCATCCCGGTGGCCGGTTCGACCTCCGGTCTCAACGGAACGTTTTTCAGGACCGACGTCTGGATCAGCAACTCCGCGTCCACGCCGGGCGGGGGTGACCTGCGTTTCTATCCCAGTGCGGGGAGCGGAGGAACGGTACAAAGCAAGCGCGTGGCTCTCTCCGGCCGCCAGACCGCGGTGCTGCAAGATGTGACCGCAGGATTTCCGGTGACCACCGATCGCACACTCGGGTATCTGACCTTCACGCCGGAGAGCGGAACCAACGTTGCCATCTCTGCGCGGACCTACACGGCCAACGCAAACGGAGGTAGCTACTCCAGTGGCGTGCCCGTAGTCAGCCTTGCATCAGCCTTGCGCAGCGGTCAGTCCAAACGGCTGGGCGCGCTCGACGACGCTTCGCCGTCGAATGTCGCCAAGGGCGCGCCGGCCACGTCCCGGACCAATCTGGGAATCATCGAGACCAGCGGCAACGCCGCCATGGTCAAGGTGTCCCTCTCTTACGACGAGATCCAGAGCACCTTCTCCGTGCGCAAGGTGGGCGAGCAGACCTTCACGCTCGCTCCGAACGAATCGATCTTCTTCCGAGGCGTCAGTACCCAGCTCATCGGAACGACGCGAGCGACGTTCGGCGACCTGCGCAATCTCCAGTTGCGTGTGGAAGTGCTGTCAGGACCGGGAAGCGTGATCGCCTTCACCTCGTCGATCGATAACGGCACCGGTGACGCCAACGTCCGCGTGGAGTGAGCCGGCCCGGCCGGCGGCGTTGGTTCGCTAAGCGTCCGCCACGATTTTCGCCGCAGCGGCGTTCACTCGCGAGCTGCGGCCTTTCGTTTGCGCCGGCCTGGCCGACAGGGGTGCGAGCGAGTGGGGGTGAGGAATCCCTTCACCGCGGAAGCGAAGAGCGCGGAAGGAACCAGTCAGACGCCGACCGAATCGGGGGTCATGCGTACGACGGAGCTGCGGTCAAAGTCCGCCGCGAAGGTCGTATCGATCCGTGGCCATAGCCGATCGACGATCAGGGGCAGCCCCCCTGGTGAGTTGGGAAGAAGCTGCCGGGTCCCGCGCGCCGCGATCACCCGGCGGTAGGGCACCCCCAGCGCCGGCAGAGTCTCGCGCAACTCCAAGTCGATCAGCTCCCCGGTTCCGCCATTGGTGCTCCCTTCGATGCCTTCCACGAAGATCACCTGCGCCGCTCCATCGGCCGCCAGCGACCTCGCATCGCGGACGATCGATTGGGAAAGCAGTCGCGCGGCGTACGGATACTTCAAAGCAAGAGGTCGTCCCGGAGCGCCGGCATTCTGTTGCGCGATGAGCTCGCGAAACCGGTCGAAGGACATGCGCTCCGAATGCTTCAGGCCGAGAAGGTCGAAGCGATCGCGCGGGATGATGCGGACCTTGCCGTGCTCGCGACGGCAACTGGTCGGCGAGTTGAAGTAAGGCAAGGATTCCGACGCGTCCTGCACGGTGGTGAAGAGACCGATCAGTCGCGATCGGAAATCATCACCTTCCCCTCGTTCCTTGGAGGCAAGGTCGCTGGCGATGATGCCGGCGGGGAGTGGATCGCTGAGCCAGGTCTCCGGCGGTCCGTGCAGACGGGCCACCGCAGAAACCGGCACCTCGGACGCCAGCGATCCGAGGCAGCGGCGGATGGTCCAGCGGGCGACGGCTTCCTCCAGGTCGAGGTACGGACGGCCGAGGTGATCGTGGAGCAACTCCTCATATGCCTCGATCCCGGCCCGGTCGACCAACGGATGATCGATCGTGCGTACGGCCGCCAGCACTGCCGGATTCAGGTCCGTGATGCGCGCCAGGAACGCGGCGAAGAACAGGCCATCCTCGATGCGAGTCTCTCCTGCGGCATCGGCGGTGATGGCAAAGGCAAGGTTGCGCTCGCGGATCTCGCGCACCAGGGCGTGCCGCGCAGCGTGGCCATCCTGCGCGTCCGTCACCCGCTGACGATAGGCGACGATCTCCTCGTCCTCGGCATGACAGAGCAGGCTGTACTCTTCGATGGACTGACCCGGATCGATGATCACGCGAATCTGCACGCGCCAGCCACCCTCGATCAGATCGCGGCCCAGCAGCGCCGCCTGCAGAAGATTCAGCGACGCATCCTCGCGAAGATGAATGGCCTCCCCGCGCCCCTCCGCGAGAATGATGGCCACCTTGTTCACGGATGGTCCTCCTGTGCGATCTGCTGAAGAGTGACCTGATCAGACTCGCCGCCCACGCTCGTCACTTCGAAGTACGTGCACTCGCGATCTGCATCGTAGTAAGGGCTGAACAGATCGAGGAACGCGCAGTCCTCCACTGCCTCCATGGCGTGAATCGTTCCCGGATGCGCCTCCACCAGCAGAGGTTCGTCGGTGGGAGTGAGAACGCGTTCACCGAGATCGCGAGCCAGTCCGGCCGTGCGGTCGGTCCAGATCAGAGTGCGGATGCGGATCGCTCCGAACAAGACTTTGGAGATCACCGTCATGGAAGGATGGTCGTGCAGCGGCATGGACTGCCCCCGCCGCATGGCGAACAGTGTGGCGTGCGCGCCGCCTTCTCCGATCTCCAGCGCCGGCCAGCCGTCCGGGGCGGGGAGCTCGAGCAGTGACACCAGAGCCCGGGCATCGATCTGCAGTGGCCGGAGGTCGTCGAGGATGCGCGTCAGCGCCGGCAACGGCCAGCCGTCCTCCGCCGCCAGACGCAGCGATCGCTCCGCAACTGCAATCACCTCGGGCGCCACCGTGGCGGTCATCAGTCAATCATAGAGGTGGGCGAGGAAAATGTTCGCAGCACCTGCTTGCGGATGGCCTCGGCGCGGGCGTGGATCTCTTCATACTGGTCGCCCTCCAACTCGATCTGACCGAGCACGGATCCGAATTCGCTCACGGCCCGGATGGAGTCGCCTGGCTCGTGGAAGAGCACCAGCTCGGGGATCGCCGCGGCCGCTTCGAAATCGATCAGCTCTGCTGCACTCGCTTCCGCGAAGCTGATCAGGTTGAACTGGCCGGCCACCCGGCCGGTAGGTCGTGGTTGTTCCGCAGGCTCCTTGCCGCACGCAAGATCAGCGACCGCTGCAAAAATGTTCGCGGCCAGAGCGACTCGGTACAGTCCGGCGAACGACACCGCCGCGCGCGCGTTGATTTCCGTGAGGCGCAGACCTCCCGGCGTCTCCCAGACTTCCAGATTGAAGAACCCGTCGTCGAAACCAGATTGTTCGATGGCATCGAAGGCGAAACGAGCGATGGCCTCCTGCTGATGGGGCGATCGTCGCGATGGCAGCGAGAAGTTGTCGATCACCCTCGATCCCGGAAAGGTGTTGGTGTCGGTGATCGCCCAGAGCTGCGTCCTTCCCTGTCGCCGCCAGCCTTCCACGGTGACCTGCGGTCCCTCGATGAACTCCTCGGCGAGCATGATGTCGGTCGTGGCCAGCGGATACGTTTTGTCGTCGATGGCCTGTCGGAACAGCGGCGTGTACTGGCGCGCCCATGCCGGATAGTCGCGCCGGGCGATGGCCAGGGCGCGGTCCCGATCGCCATCGTTCTCCAGCTTGAACCCCAGGAGGCCGAGCTTCAGCCATGGCGGCTTGAGGAAGAGCGGGTACGTCAGGTCAGGGGCTGGATGGTGAAGGTTGAGCGGCGTGCATGCGATCGGTGAGGACTCCCGTTGACGCGAGTAGTACTTGTGGAGGCTGAGAAACACTGCGTCGGGGGTGGGACCGGGCAGGGCGAGCTCGCGCGCCACCATGCTGGCGATCAGGTCGCCGAGGTCGTGTGTGGAGAGCACGGCATCGACCTGATGCTGGCGCGCCAGGACCAGGCAGTGCTCGAAGTAGGCAAGAGGATCGAACGAGGGATCGGGCTGCCAGTGGCTCGGCGCGTCGGGAGTGAAGACGAATTCGTGGTGATGCAGCGCGCCGAAGGACTGGCGGTCGAAGGGATCGGGATAGACGACGAGGATTTTCACGGGCGAAAGATTTCGAATGGGCCTGCGCTGACGACCGGTGGCATGAGTCGCGCCGCGCGCTACTTTTTTCCGAGAGTCCCGGCCAGGTACGCGCGGATGCGCTCGTGAGTGGCCGGAGCATTCCACTGTTGATCGATCTCGTCGGCCGAGTCAGAGGCGATCGCGGCGGCATCGCGGAGATACGGTTGCCGGATCTGGCGTTTGGTCAGGCGGAAGGCGATGGGCGATACCGCGGCCAGCTGGGTGGCCACCTCGATGGCGCGCGCCGCGAGCGCGTCGGCGGCGACCTCCTCGTCGATCATTCCGAAGGAGTGCGCGGTGGCGGCATCGACGGTTCGACCAAGGGAAACCATGGACTGCAGGTGCTGGGGAGGAAGGGCGAAGCGGACGATTTCCAGCGCCAGCGGCGGGAAGGGAACGCCGACCAGCAACTCGGGGACGCCGATCCGTCCTCCGCTCATCAGTCGCGCATCGCAGGCGAAGGCCAGGATGGCGCCGCCGGCGATGGCGTGACCGTTCACTGCGGCCACCGCCGGCTTGGGGAGGAGAAAGAGAGCGCGAAGGACGGCGTCCAGCGCTTCCACGAAATGCTGGACGTAGTCCGATCCGCCGTCGACGAGGCGCGGCAGATCGACGCCCGCGGAAAAGATCGAGCCTGTGCCGGTGAGGATCACCGCCTTCACCCCGACCGCATCGGCTGCAGATTCGAGTTTCGCTCGAAGGTCCTCGCAGAGCTCGAGGTCGAGCGCATTGGCCTTGCCATGCGCCATCCGAAGGGTCAGCAGGCCGTCGTGGAGGGAGGCTTCAATCATTAATGCGATGATACCTGCCCGACGCTGCGGGATGGGTGTGGCGACCTTTCAGGAAGACGGTTCAGGTCTCGGTTCCGGTGCGTCGCCTTCGGTCTCCACGCTGGTGCGCGCCATGAGCTTGATCAGCTTGCGATCCTCCGGCGCGGCTTTGCGGTAGGCATCGCAGAGATGATCGACATGCTCAGAGGGCTCGCTCATGGAGACGGTGAAACCATCGTCAGGCTGGTCGGGCGTGCGCGTCCACTTCTTCTCCCAGCGATTGTTGGCGATCAGCGTGCAGCGCAGGTATCCGCGGTCCACGGCCACGCCGGTGCTGGGAATCCCGCGGCGTGGAGCGCGCTGCGTGGTGTCCAACCCCGAGGCAGCCACCTGGCCGGAGCGGAAGACGGGCATGTTGCGCTCCATGATTGGTCCGATGCCGCGCGCGTTGGCCACCTGCTCGGCCAGCGAGCGCGCCACCATGGTGGCCAGCATGTCCCGCAGCGCCGCGGAAGAGTCGCCGACGTAATCGGTGAAAAGAAGTCCCGATTGGAAGACCGTGTTCCCGTCCTCGCCAGGGGCGAAGCGGTGCACTTTGCAGGAGACCGTCATCGCTTCCACCTGGATCACCTTGTCGTTCCACTCCAGGTTCAGGCGCGATTGACGCCCTACGTCGAGGCGGCGGAAATGCTCGATGCGGGCGCCCCCATCGCTGACGTCGATGACGATGACCGACATCGCTCCGTAGCTGGCGACCAGCCCGCGGGTGAGCTGGATTCTCTGCTTGCGACGGCGCTCGGATCGTTTGCGGGAGGAGGGATCGGCCATTTCAGGACCTT
>JBDSGC010000177.1:0-3729 GCA_039919215.1 Thermoanaerobaculia bacterium
AGGGGACGCTGTTCGGTTCCGGCTCGCTGTCCGGCACCGTGCGCTACATCAGCAATCAGCCGAAACTGGGCACCTCCGAGACCGTGGGCGAGTTGAGCGCCAGCACCATTGATGGCGGTAGCTTCGGCGGCCACGCCAAAGTCGCGGTCAACGCGCCACTCAGCGATACCACGGCGCTGCGGTTTGCTGGCTACTACACACGCTACGGCGGGTTCATCGACGCCGTCCAGCCCAGCCTGCGGGTGAACAAGGATGTCAACGATGGCAACCGCATCGGAGCGCGGGTCAGCCTCCTGTTCAAGCCGAGCTCCAGGCTCTCCATCACACCGCGTCTCCTGTATCAGGACATCAAGATGAACGGGGCGAACCGCGTGGATGTGTTCAACATCCTCGGCAATCCGTTCACTACGTCACGCCCGGCGGTCCAGTTGGGCAACGACCGGCAGTTCACCCAGATCAAGGAACCCTTCACCGACAAGTTCACCCTCGGCGACGTCAATGTGTCGTATGACCTCGGCGGTCCGACCCTGACCTCGATCACCTCCTACACCAACCGCAACGTCCTGGTGGTGCGCGACGCCGGAGCGCTGACCTCCAGCATCACCGGCGGCTCCATCGGACTGCCGCCCAAGGCCTACATCCTCGACTCGCCGCTGGACGACAAGACGCGAGCCAAGGCCTTCACCCAGGAAGTGCGGCTCTCCGGTTCGGACCGGCGCGTGCAGTGGGTCACCGGCGCGTTCTACGGCCACACCGATCGCAAATACGCGCAGAGCCTCCTGGTCAAAGGGTTCGAGGCGGCATCGGGCATTCCGACCGCCGGGCTGCGAGCACCGAAAGATGTCCTGTTCTTTTCCGACCTGAGTTATCGCTTCAACCAGTTCGCCCTCTTCGGCGAAGGGACGTACTCGGTCAACGACCGCCTCGATCTCACCGGCGGACTTCGCTTCTACGATTTCAAAGAGAATCGCGGGCAGGTCTTCGACGGCATCTTCGGCAATGACGACAACGGGAAAAAGCTGGTCTCTGTACCGGGATCGACCAAGGCCAGCGGCATCGCTCCCCGCGTGATGTTCGGTTACAAACTGACGGACACCACGAAACTGAACGGGCAGATCGCCAAAGGCTTCCGCCTCGGTGGCATCAACGATCCGATCAACGTTCCCCTCTGCACGCCCGCCGATCTGGCCACCTTCAGCGGGCGCGATAACTGGAAGAACGAAGAGCTCTGGAACTATGAAGTGGGAGCCAAATCGAAGGTCATGAGCGGCCGCGGCTCGGTGAACGTCGCCGCCTACTACGCCGACATCAAGAACCTGCAGGCCACCGTCACCGCCGGCTCCTGCTCCTCGCGTTTGATCTTCAACGTTCCCAAGGCCCGCGCCGCCGGTGCGGAGATCGAAGTGGATCTGGCGCCGACCGACGCCTTCACCGTCGCCCTCTCCGCGAATCACACCAGCTCGAAGCTGCGCTCCACCCTCACCACCACCGCCGCGGGCGGCGGCGTCAGCGTGGTCTCCGGGATCCGGTCGGGCAACCGTCTTCCCACCGTGCCGGAAAATCAGCTGGCCGCGGCGGCAACCTACCATCTGACCATGGGCCAGAACCTGGCCGGCTATCTCACCGGCGTGTATCAGTACGTCGGTTCGCGCTTCACGCAGATCGGCGATCAGGCCGAGGGCTTCGGTACGGTCAACCTGCGCTCGTTCAACCCGAACAACATCGGCGGGCCCTACACGCAGAACACGTTCACCTTCGATCCGGAGCTTCCGTCCTACAGCACCGTCAACCTGCGCTTCGGAATTCTGAAGGATCGCTGGGACACGGCGCTGTTCGTCAACAACTTGACCAACGAGCGCGCACTGCTCGGACTGGATCAGGAACGGGGCACCCGGGCCCGGGTGGGCTATCTCACCAACCAGCCGCGTACGGTAGGAATCAGCACGCGAGTGAACTTCTGACACTGGCCGTCATGCTCCGATGGGATGATTCCAGGCACCATGTCATCGAGCGACTCTGAAAGCGGACTGTCGCGACGCACCTTTCTGGCAAGCGTCGCGGCAGTCCCCCTCGCTGCATCCATCCTCGAAGGGCAGACCCCAGCGACCCGCACCGCTCCCCGGGTGGCCGTCATCGGAGCCGGAGCTTTTGGCGGGTGGACCGCGCTACACCTTCTCCGTCTCGGCGCGCAGGTAACGCTGATCGATGCCTGGGGTCCCGGCAACACGCGCTCCAGCTCCGGCGGTGAGACTCGGGTCATCCGCGCCATCTACGGCGTCGACCGCGTTTATGTCGAAATGGTCAAGCAGGCCTTCGACCAGTGGGAGAGACTCGACGCCTCCGCACCCGGCTCGCTCTACGTCCCCACCGGCGCGTTATGGATGCACCGGCAGGACGACGGCTACGTTCGCTCTTCGCTGCCGATCCTGCAGGAGCTGGGGTTCCCGGTGGACAAGCTCACCATCGAGGAGGCCAGGCGGCGCTATCCGCAGATCGACTTTCGCGGCGTGCAATCGGTGTACTTCGAGCGCCGCGCCGGCGCCTTGTCCGCGAGGATGGCCTGCGCCACGGTGCGCGACGCGGTGGTGAAAGCGGGTGGAACCTTTCGTATCGCCCGCGCGGAGCCGGGTGCCATCGCCAACGGCTCGCTGTCCGGCCTGCGTCTCGAGGATGGATCGAAGATCGAGGCCGATGCCTATGTCTTCGCCTGCGGCCCCTGGCTGGGCCGGCTCTTCCCGCAGGTGCTCGGCGAATGGATCCGCCCCACCCGGCAGGAGGTCTACTACTTCGGAACGCCGCCCGGATCGCAGCGTTACCTTCCCAGTCAGTTCCCGGTGTGGATCGATTTCGGCGAGCGCATCGTCTACGGAATCCCCGACCTTCGCGGCCGCGGATTCAAGCTCGCTGACGATACGCGCGGCGTGACGTTCGACCCCACCAGCGGCGAGCGCACCGCCAGCAAGGAGGGACTGGTGCACGCACGCAAACTGCTGGCGGAGCGATTTCCGGAGATCGCCAAAGCTCCCCTGCTGGCCGCCGAAGTCTGCCAGTACGAGAACAGTCCCGACGGCCACCTGATCATCGACAAGCATCCCGAAGCGAGCAATGTCTGGTTCGCCGGCGGCGGCTCCGGTCACGGCTTCAAGCTCTCCCCTGCCGTGGGACAAATGGTCGCGGAGCGCATCGTGTCCGGCAAAGAAGTGCCGCCCCTCTTCCGCCTCAACCCCGCCCGCATCGCCAGAAAGCCATCGACGCAGTTCGACGACAAGAAACCGGCCAAGCACGACTGAACCGCTCCGTGATCAAAGGTTGGACGTTCCTGGGCTCACGTCTCCATGATGGATCGCGCCTCCGGAGACCCCACGATCCTCTGGTAATTCATCTCTACCTGAATGCAGATCCTCGAGCAGTGAGCGACAGGTTCAGGACAGCCGAGACGCTCTCGCAATTTCGCGCTCGTTTCTTCTCTACAGTACGTAGTGATTTGCGGTGCGTTGCCCCTCTCCCCGCTCGCAAGCGGGGAGAGGGAGACACGGAGCGCAGCGGAGTGCGGGTGAGGGGTGTCGCCCACATCGCCCTCCGAGGTAGCCTCGGAATGATGAAACGCGCACCAAAGCGGTTGAGGGATCGCGCTCGCAACCTGCGGAGGGTGCTGACATCAGTGAACGGAGGCTAGGGACGTTTACGTCTCCATGATGGATCGCGCCTCCGGAGACCCCACGATCCTCT
>JBDSGC010000178.1:0-4430 GCA_039919215.1 Thermoanaerobaculia bacterium
CCCATCGAGCACCACCGGGCGATGGAGGGCCATGGCCGCCGCTGCCACTTCCGGAAATCGGGCGGTCACGTCGTCGAGGGTCCGGGAGTAGATCCGTACGTCGTTACCATCGCTGTGTACCTGCGCACGAATCCCGTCGTATTTGTCGTCCGCCAGGGCCTGGGAACCCAGCGCCGCCACGATGGCCGCGGGATCCTCCTCCGGTTGCGCCAGCATGAAGGCGAACGGATGGAAAAGGTTCATGGTTGCCGATCCGAGAGCGTCCGCGCGCGCCAGGAGCGCGGTCGCTCCGATGTCGCCGGTGAGCATGTTCGCTCGCCGCACCTCCGCCAGCGTCCTACCGAAAGCACGCGCGACGGCCGCCTCGACCAGACCCTCCTGCAAGCCGATGCGAAATTCGTTCTGCAGGATCTTCACGACGTAACGAACGCTCTGTGCGTCGAGCCGGCGCAGCAGCTCGACCACGACAGCGCGCTTATCGAGAGAGCCGGTAGTCACGGCCAGCCGGTCGAAGAACTGGCCGAGCTCAGAGAGGGAGATCGATCGCGAGGGGACCTTCTCAAAAAGGTCGGCGGCCGCATCGCCGAGGTCGGCGCGGAGAGACCATGCAGCGGAGAGGTCGGCCTCGCTGCGCCCGCTGACTTCCAGGATCGCCTCGGCGATGGTCGATCCGCCCACCCCTGTCACGCGCTGGTCTTTGCGGGGGAAGGGAGCTCCGGAGAAGAACGTGACCGCTCGCTCCAGCGCGGGGTCATTGAGGCCGGTGAGATAGGCGGCCAGAAGCCGCTCCTTCTCACCCTTCTTGGTCGTCGCTGCGATGGCGTTGGCCACCTCTGAGAAGTCGGAGAGCATGCGATAGAATCCGCGCGCTTCAGGAACGGTGCAGACGAGGCGCCAGCTTTCGAGCAGGGCGCGTTCCGGGGCTCAACGGCGGATGAGGATAAAAGAGGATCTCCCATGAAGACGAAAGTGACGGTGGTCGGTGGAGGCAATGTCGGTGCGACGGTAGCGCAGGGCATCGCCATGAAGGAGCTCGCCGACGTGATCGTCGTCGACATCGTCGAAGGAGTTCCGCAGGGGAAAACGCTCGATCTGATGGAGACCGCTCCTGTCGAAAAGTACGACTCCATCCTTCGCGGAACGAATACCTACGATGGAACCGAAGACTCCGACGTCGTGGTGATCACCGCCGGCCTCCCCCGAAAGCCGGGCATGAGCCGCGACGATCTGCTCTGGAAGAACGAAGAGATCGTTGCCGGCGTCACGCGCGAGATCGTGAAACGCTCGCCTCACTGCATTCTGATCGTCGTCTCAAATCCCCTCGACGCCATGTGTGAAGTCGCGCGCCGCGTTTCCCAGTTCCCTCGGGAGCGCGTCCTGGGCATGGCTGGCGTGCTCGACTCCGCCCGCATGCGCGCCTTCATCGCCATGGAGCTCAACGTGTCAGTCGAGAATACCCACGCCTTCGTGCTCGGTGGCCATGGCGACACCATGGTTCCGCTGCCGCGATACTCGACAGTCGCTGGCATCCCCATCACCGAACTGATTTCGAAGGAGCGCATCGAAGCCATCGTCGATCGCACCCGCAACGGTGGCGCAGAGATCGTGAATCTGCTCAAGACCTCCGCCTGGTACGCACCGGGCGCCGCCACAGTGGAGATGGTGGAAGCGATTCTCAAGGACAAGCGCAAGATCCTCCCCTGCGCCGCCTACCTGCAGGGGGAGTATGGATTCGACAAGCTCTATGTTGGTGTCCCGGTGAAACTCGGCAGCAAAGGCATGGAGCAGATCATCGAGATCGAGCTGCAGGCCGAAGAGAAGGCCGCCCTGCAGAAATCAGCGGCCGCCGTGCAGGAGCTGTTCGACAAGCTGAAGACCGGCGAAGACGGCAAAGCAGCCTGAGCCCTTTCGTCGGGCTGAGATCCG
This sequence comes from Thermoanaerobaculia bacterium, assembly GCA_039919215.1. Taxonomy (GTDB): domain Bacteria; phylum Acidobacteriota; class Thermoanaerobaculia; order Gp7-AA8; family Gp7-AA8; genus JBDSGC01. The sequence goes on from JBDSGC010000178.1 coordinate 1,927, forward strand.
GCGAGTCGGGCAACTCCGGCACTGCATCGCTCTGTCAGTTCGGGATCGGCTCTAAACTAGGCTCGGGCTCGCCCAAGTCACTTCACTCCTCATTGAGAGCAGGCGCATGAAAAAACTTGTCATCGACATCGAGACCGTCGGCATCCTGTGGGAAGAGCTCGATTCTTACGTTCGTGAATACCTGATCAAGGGTCTGAACGACGGGGACGCCGAGGAGACTCGTCGCGCGGGCGGGCTCTCCCCCTTTCGAGGAAAGGTCATCGCCATCGGTGTGATCAACATCGAGGACGGGCGTTCCTGCGCGCTGTACGAGGTTCCCGGTCAGACCGAGCTCGCGGTGGAGAAGGCCGGGCAGCGCACCTACATCTCCGGCACCGAGAAACAGATCCTGCAGAAGTTCTGGGACTTCTTCGAGGGCGACGCCCGCTTCATCACCTTCAACGGTCGGCAGTTCGACGGGCCTTTCCTCATGATCCGTTCGGCGGTGAACGGGTTGGTTCCGAAACGCGACCTGGTCGGCTATCGATATGGTTTTCATCCGAACTGCGATCTGCGGGAGGCCTTGAATTTTTTCGGCACCACGAACTCGCGGCAGTTCAAGTTCAACCTCGATCTGGCGTGCAAGCTGTTTGGAGTGGAAACCTCGAAAGGCGAGGGACTGGACGGCCGTTCGGTGGAGACCTGGTATCGCGCCGGCCGGCATCGTGAGATTGCCGACTACTGTCTCGACGACGTTCGGGCCACCGCTGAGTTGTACGAGAAAATCGCATCGACCCTGCTGGTGTTCAATCGCGAGTTCCGCGATGCGAACGAGCGCGACGCCCGATCGCGCCGGCCGCAGGAAGTCGCCCCGCTCGCCCCTCCGAGCAGCGAGAGCTCCTTCATCGAGTCGGTGACGCAGTCGTCCCTGACCCTCTGCCAGTCCCTCGACCTGCCGGAAGAAGAACCCCCGACTGCGATCGTGGCCGGCTCGGCGCAGGCGATCGTTTTCGAGAAACTGATCAAGCCGGAAGACGGCGAAGACGAGATCCCTCTTTCCTGACCGCTACAATGCGCCGGTGAAGCTCTACCGAGGCCGGGTGTTCACGCCCACAGGCGACCCCTTCGCGGCCGGTGCCGCAGAGACCCACGTTTATCGTGACGACGGGTTCGTGGCGGTCGAGGGCTCCGTGATTGCCGCGGTTGGGGACTGGTCCTCAGCGCCAACAGGGGACCATCAGGTTTTCGACTACGGTCGGGACGCTCTGCTCACTCCGGGATTCGTCGACACGCATCTGCACGCTCCTCAACTGGAGATGATCGGGTCGTATGGCGGGCATCTGCTGGAATGGCTGAATCGCTATACGTTCCCAACGGAAGCGAAATTCAGCGATCCCGAATACGCCCGGCTGATCGCCACATCCTTCTTCGACGAGCTTCTGGGAAACGGAACGCTGTCTGCCCTCATTTTCTCGACGGTTCACCAGGAGGCCACCGACATCTTTTTTGCGGAAGCGGAGCGGCGGGGCTTCCGGGCCATCATCGGCAAAGCGATGATGGATCGCAATGCGCCGTCGGAACTTCTGGAGACGCCTGCGCAATCGTACGAGCAGAGCCGCGCGCTGATCGTCAAGTGGCACAAGCGGGGCCTGCTTCGCTATGCGGTGACGCCCCGTTTCGCACCGACCTCCACTCCGGAACTTCTGGAGCAGGCAGGGCGGCTCAAGATGGAGTTTCCCGATGTCTACGTGCATACGCACATCTCGGAGAACAAGGCGGAGGTCGCGTGGGTGCACGAGCTTTTCGCCGAGGCGGAGTACGCGGATGTGTACGACCGATACGGATTGCTTGGCGACCGCACCATCCTTGCGCACGGCGTTCACCTGAGCGAGGAGGAGCTGGATCTGCTGGCTCGCCGATCGTCGCGGATCGCGCATTGTCCCAACTCCAATCTGTTTCTCGGAAGCGGGCTGTTTCCGTTGCACCGTGTGCTCCGCGCAGGAGTTCTGGTCGGGCTGGGCACCGATATCGGCGCCGGCACCACGCCGTCGATGTTCACCGCGATGGCGGACGCGTACAAAGTGCAGCAGGTGCAGGGCGTGTCGCTCAGCCCTTTCCAGCTCTGGTATCTGGCCACACTTGGCGGAGCGCGGACTCTGTCGATGGACGCGGAGTGCGGGAGCCTGGAAGCCGGCAAATCGGCGGACTTCCTGGTTCTGGATTTGAAAGCCACACCGTTGATCTCGCTTCGAAGCGAGCGGGCCTCCTCGATCGAAGACCTCTTAGCCGGACTCATCTTCATGGGAGACGATCGGGTGGTCCGTCAGGCAGTCATTGCCGGTCGAGTGGTCCGCGACCGCGAGAACTCCCGCGCCTGACGATGGTGCCGGGCACTGGCCTGTCATCCTGAGCAAGGGATCGGCGCGACGCGCCGTTGACGGCGTGATGAACGATTTCGTCATCCTGAGGCGCGAAGACGCCGAAGGATCTGCAACGTCGCTGTCGTGAGTTCTCCCCTCGGTGAG
>JBDSGC010000179.1:0-6232 GCA_039919215.1 Thermoanaerobaculia bacterium
GACAAGAAGGGTTCCGCGTCATGAGGCGAACCACCGAGGAGTCAATCCGCTGTTCTGTCGCCCGCTGAAGCGGGCTCGCGAAAATGGGAGTTGCGGCATTTCCCCCGGCTGAAGCCGGGGGCTACGGTCTCACGCCGGCTGCGCCGGCTAAATTCCGCCGGAGGGGACTCTTCTCGACCTGGGGGCGGTCGCCGGTGATCTCAAACGCTCACGAACAGAGAAGGAGTTCAACGTTCACTTGAACAGGAATCGTCTGTGCCACATCCACGCTTCCCTTCCAGCTCTGTCTGCTATCCTTCGAAAAATCGTCTTTGGAGGAAGCATGCGCCGAATTCCACTTCTGCTCGCCCTGGGCCTTCTGGTGACTCTGCCACTCGCGGCTCAGAACACCGACATCGAGTCGCTGTCGGGATTGCAGTTCAACTTCGGCAACCCCGGAGCCCGCTCTCTCGGCATGGGCGGAGCCTTCCTCGGGCTGGCGGACGACGCCTCGGCGGCAGAGGCGAATCCCGCTGGCCTGACCATCCTCCGCAAACCCGAAATCACCATCGAGGGACGCAACTACCTGGAAAAACAGTCCTTCACCACGAGTGGGACCTACCCTGATCTGAACCGTACCGCGTTCAGTCATTACAGCCAGCGCGTCGACCTGAGCTTCGCCAGCGTGGTGGTGCCGGTGAAGAACTTTACCTTCGGCGGCTACTACCACGAGCCGCTGCGCAACGAAGGTGCAGGCCAGGTGGTCCCCACGCGCAACGAATTCACCGGAGCCGTGAAAGAAAACGTTCCCAACTTCTTCCTGCCGAAGGGAGGGGGGACCGGGCCCATCACGCAGGCCCAGTGCGAAAAGCTGCGGAACTCCTCCAACGACCCGCTGGCCTGTCTCGAATACACGATCCTTCCCTTTCTAAGCGCAGTCAAAATTCAGGAGAAGACGTTCGGTCTGGCTGCAGCCTGGAAGATCGGCAGCTTCTCGGTCGGCGGCACCGCCCGCTACCAGCTTTTCAACGAAGCGGCATTCACATTCCGCGTAACTCCCACCTTCGATTTCTCGAGCATCTCCGTCCAGGCCACCAGCGACATCACCAAGAACAACGAGTCGGCAAAAGATCAGCACGACGTCACCTTCGCCGGCGGGCTGAAGTGGGCACCGAACGACAAATTCAGTGCCGGCGCGTCCTACAAGCAGGGAGCGAAGTTCAAAGCGCCGACGTTTGCGGCGACCGAAAATACGAACTTTGAATTCGTGAAGGCGGCGGACACCACCTTCCACATTCCGGACGTCTACGGCGTCGGGGTTTCCTTCCGGCCCATCCCGGTACTGACGCTCAACGCGGACGCGGTCCGCGTGACTTACTCGAATCTGGTCGACGACTTCATCTCCATCAACGACACCATCCGATCGCTGGACAAGGCCTATCACGCAAATGACGTCACGGAACTGCACGCTGGAGCCGAGTACTTCTTCTCCACGAAGGTTCCCATCGCCATCCGCGCCGGATACTGGCGGGACCCCGCTCATGCCATCGAGTTTCGCGGTCCGTTGACCACCGCCGACGCAGTGGCCGAAGCGATCCTGTTCCCCAAGGGTGCCTCGCAGAATCACTTCTCGATCGGAGCCGGTCTCGCCTGGCCCCGCTTCCAGATCGATGCTGCGTATGACACCTCGCGGACCTACAAGGTGGGATCGATCTCCGCAGTGACGCGTTTCTGAAACCGTTTGGCGGATCAGTCCCTCGTCGGAGATGACGGCACATGGCAGGATGGCCAATGAGCGCACGGCATCCTCCAAAACGGTGGCCTCATCCAGCGATAAGATAGAACCTTGTCTTCCACGGCCGCAGCGATCCAGGTCATGGAGTTTGTGCGTTCTCTGGCTCTTTGCTGGAAGAACCTCGCCGCCTACCCTCCCGGTCACCCCGCGCTGCTGCACTCCCTGTCGGACGTCGACCGGCGACTGGCCGAGCTTCGCGGCCCGGCTGGAGATGTGACGCTGGGAATCGCCAACGATGGATTGATCTACGGCCCGATCAAAGTCGATGCGACGTCGGCGCAGAAGTTCGCCCAGGCGCTTTACGTTCGTGGCGTGGCCATCCTTCGACTGGGGGTGGAGACCACGGCCGGCGACATCGAGACGTTCCTGCGGCTCCTTGCCGCGGGCACGCAGGGGGAACGGCGTCGCCCGATCTGGGACGATCTCACCGCTGCGGGCGTCATCAACATTCACCTCCAGCCGGTCGACTACTCGGCGATTCAGGTCACCGAGGACCTTGCCGCTCCGGTCGAGGTGCCAGAGTCGACCCTGTGGGAGGACATCCTGCGGGCCCTGCTGGAAAGCAAGGTCTTCTCGCAGGCCGCTGCGCAGCTGGGTGTCCGTGTGGACTCCGCGGACGAGCTTTCGAGAATGCTGGCAGAGGTGGCAGACGAGGCGGACGAGGTACCGCGAACTTTCGATCCCGACGCTACCTTCGGAATCCGCGTTCTGCCGCGTTCCGGAGAGGGCGACATCCATTGGTTTCTGGAAAAGACGATCGGTGAGCACCTCTCGCTGGCCAGCGGGATGAAACAGCAGAATTCGCTCGAGCAAGCCATCCAGCTCATTCGTGCGCTCCCTCCCGCGCTCCGCAAAACGGTGCTGCGCGCGGTGGCCAAGGCCTTGACGAATCACGAGACCAGTGGCTCTCTCCTGCACAAGCTTGCCTCCGAGCTTCCCGGTGACGAGGTGCTCGACGCTCTCCGTTATCTCAGTTCCATCGGCTCTCTCTCCAGTCAGGCCACCAACCTTCTGCAGTCACTGATCACCGTGGAAGCGTCCAACACGCCCGGTGGCTCAGCGACCAACGTGATCGCAGGTCTGGTCACCCTGTTCGGCGAAGAGGACATCGATCGCTTCAATCCGAAGGATCATCAGGAGCTTCTCTCCACGATGGCCGTCCGGATTCCTGAGGTTCCTCTCGAGGCGGTCACTTCGCTGGAGCAGGCGGGAGTTCACTTCGATGCTCTTCCCGCTGCCCGGCAGGCAGCTCAGGTACTTCTCGATCTTCTTTCCAACCTCGGTCCCTCGCGAACGCCCGCAGCGATTCTTCAGCAGCTCGAGACGATTTTCCGAACCTACCTTGCTGCTGGCGATTTCACCGACGCCGTGGCCATCCTCGATGAGATCCGGGAGATCGCGCGGGTAACACCGAACGACGCGCTGCGAATGGCCATCGAAGCCTCGACCACGCGCATCATTGAAGGGGACACCATTGCCGTCCTCGTCGAGCTGGTCCATAAGTCTCCGCCGGATGCCGTCCAGCGTCTGCATCGACTCATCGAAGTGCTGGGTAGTTCCGTCCTCCGAGGCCTGATCACGGCGCTGGCTCAGGAGAATCATCGCGGTCGACGGCGCAGGCTGTTCGACTTCGTCGCGTCGCTGGGGCCGCCCATCGTTCCCGCGGCCACCAGCTTTCTCGCAGATGAGCGTTGGTACGTCGTGCGAAACGTACTGGTTCTTCTGCGAACAGTGCACGACCGCAGCTCGCTGCCAGAGGTGCGGAAGCTGGCGCGCCATGCCGACCTTCGTGTTCGGATGGAGGCGATCAAGAGTCTGTTTGCACTCGATACCTCAGTGCCACCCACCCTTCTGGACGAGCTCTTCGGGGATCCCGACAAGAAGCTGGCGGAGTCCGCGATCGCTCTGGTTGGCAGCCACGGAATCCGGGAGGCCGTCAATCCGCTGCTGCGCCTCCTGCATGGAAGCGACTTCTTCGGTGCCCGGCGAGGCATCCGGATGAAAGCGATCCGAGCGCTCGGCGAGATCGGTGACCCCACGGCCCTCAGCGGCCTGCAGCCTTTCCTCATTTCGTCGCGGCTGCCATGGCCGGCCAAAGAGGAGCGCTACGTCGCCTGGAGCTCCCTGGAGCACTATCCCCAAGAAGCCCGCAGGCCGTTTGTGGAGAAGGGCCTGCGTTCTTCGGACCTGAAGGTGCGGGCGATCTGTGAGCGCCTGCCGAAGAGGTGAGTGATGGAAGCGCTTGCCAGCCAGATTGCCGCCGCCACCAACATGCGGGCTCTCTATCCTCCGAGCCACCCGCGGGTTCTCTCCAGCGTGGAGAAGTTTCTTTCCACGCTGGAGCAGATTACACGGGAGAGCGGCAAGGACTCGGTCACCTACCTGATCATCGGAGACGATCTCGTCGCCGGCGATGATGTGATTCGCCGGACCACCATTTCCGTGCAGGCCTTCCTGGAGATCCTCAAGCAGCGGGGAATCGAGCGCCTCACGCTCGCCGCGGGCCTCCCGGCGGAAGAGGCGCATTCCTTCCTCGAATCGCTTTCTTCGAACAAGCCGGTCGTTTCCTCGCCGCACATAACCGTCGGCCGGGCTCGATTGGTGGTGGAGGATCAGGAAGCGCCGCCGGAGAAGCGGCGCGAGCTTTCCGTCGATCAGCTGAAGGTCGTGCGCGATGCCTGGGCCCGTTTCCGTGTCGAGCAAAGACTCCCGATCCATCAGATGGAAGAGCTGGTCTGGAGCTTCATCGATTCCCTCGGCAAGACCACGCGCGCCGTCCTCCCCATCGCGGATCTCAAGGAGCATGACGAGTACACCTTCGTCCATTCAGTCAACGTATCGCTTCTGGTCCTGGCGCAGGCGCGATCCTTCGGCATGTGGGGGCCGATGCTGCATTCATTCGGGATGGCCGCGCTGCTCCATGACATCGGAAAACTCACCGTGCCCTTGAGCGTCCTGAACAAAGCGGGAAAACTGGACGAGGACGAATGGCAGGTCATGAAGAACCACAGCGAGGAAGGGGCATGGCACCTCGCTTCGCTGGAGGGGGCGACGCCCCTGTCGATGGTGGTGGCCTTCGAACATCATCTTCGCTACGACCAACGCCCCAATTACCCGCTGCTGCGCGTTCCCCGCGAGCCCGGCCTGGCCAGTCGCATGACTGCCATTGCCGACACCTACGACGCCATCGCCACCTCGCGCCCCTACCAGCAGGCACAGAGCCGCGCCGCGGCGCTGGAGATTCTGAAGCAGCGCGCGGGAAGTTTCTACGATCCGCAGCTGGTCGGAAACTTCATCCGGGTGATCGGAGACAACAGCAACTGATGCCCGGCCAGCCACGTGATCGAGAAGCCCGGCCTGAAATAGCGAAACAGGCGCTCCCTTCGAAGTCCGGAGCCAGCTTGATCGCCACCGCCATCATCCTGCGATCCGCTGAGAGGTCCCGAGGACAGGGCGTCGGAGATGTTCCCGGGCGCTATTTCCGCGCAGCTTTCGAGCGCCAGTTCTGAAACAGCGTCACCGACGACGCATCTGCATCCTCGACAAGAGTGTCGACGAGAAAGCGTGAGCCATCCGGCGATACCCCATACGACACTCCCAGCCCCTTCTTGACGGCAGTCTGGAAGAGCGGTCTGGGCGTGTCTGCACGGAAAGCCGGGGCAGGGTGAATTGGCACGCTCATCAGGACCTTCTCGGAGCTGACGTAAAAGAGTTCGCGTCCGTTGCGATTCCATTGCGGCATCGATCCGCCGCCCTCGGAGATCTGCCACTTCCCAGCGGCAGAGTCCATCGGCCGGACAAAGACTTCCGATTGTCCCGTCTCGTTCGAGCTGTAAGCGATGAATTGCTGATCGGGCGAAAAGCGGGCCTGCCCTTCGTCGGAGGATGTGGCGAGGTACGGCGTGACTTTTCCCATCTCCAACTGCAAGAGAGACAGATCGCCTTGTTCGTCCGCACCGAGCTTCCCGAAGAGCAGCCATCGCCGGTCGGGCGAAACATCGGTTGGCCAGACGAGATCCGGCGAGTGATAGATCCGTTCCTCCGCGGCAGTCCCGGTATCACGCTTCCGCAACAGGTCGCTGCCAAGCGTTCCGTCCAGATGCCGGAAAAAATAAATGAACCCGTCGGTCGACCAGACGGGCGCGGATTCGTCGGCAGCATGCGCGCTGAAACGGCTGGCCACCCGCCGCTTGCCTTCCACCACCCAGATATCGCCGTTGTTTTCCGAATCGGAAATGTCTACGGCCACCCGCTCTCCGTCGGGTGCCAGAGAAGGCGCGTAATAGTTTGCGTCGGCTCCCACCGTGCCCAGTTCCTTGCCGTCCCGACTGAACCAGATCAGGCGCGAGTTGAACGTGGTCGTCCCTCCGCGGACCACTAGATTGCCTGTACTGGACACCGAGTAGTGTCCGGCATGGGAGGCAGGGTTGAACTGAACGTTGTCCGCCACGGTGAACG
>JBDSGC010000180.1:0-9407 GCA_039919215.1 Thermoanaerobaculia bacterium
GCACTTCGGCGAATCCGCTGGAAGCGCGCGGTCAGTCAGGCGTGTGGGAAGCATTCGTTCCGGCGGTGCGCCAGGGGATGCTCTACAAGTTCCACATCGTCTCCCTCCACAACAGGTACGAGGTCGACAAGACCGATCCGATGGGAGTGTTGCAGCAGGAATCGCCGCGGACTGCCTCCATCGTCTGGGACCTCGACTACCAGTGGAACGACGACGAGTGGATGCGCACGCGCGCAACTCGGAACGGCGTCCACGCGCCGATGTCCATCTACGAAGTGCACATCGGCTCTTGGCGACGGCTGGCCGAAGACAACGATCGTCCGTTGAGCTATCGGGAACTGGCCGGCCCGCTCGCGGCGTACGTGCGAAAGATGAATTTTACGCACGTCGAACTGATGCCGGTGATGGAGCATCCCTTCTACGGCTCGTGGGGCTACCAGTGCACCGGATTCTTCGCTCCCACCAGCCGCTTCGGCACGCCGCAGGATTTCATGTATCTCATCGAGGTCCTGCACCAGAACGACATCGGCGTCATCCTGGACTGGGTGCCCTCGCACTTTCCCACCGACGAACACGGACTGGCCTATTTCGACGGGACCCATCTCTACGAGCATGCCGATCCGCGCAAAGGCTTCCATCCCGACTGGAGCTCGTTCATCTTCAACTACGGGCGGAACGAGGTGCGCTCCTTCCTGCTCTCCAGCGCCCTTTACTGGCTCGGCGTCTACCACGCTGACGGTCTGCGTGTGGATGCTGTGGCCTCCATGCTGTATCTGGACTACTCGCGCAAACAGGGGGAGTGGATTCCGAACGAATTCGGCGGACGGGAGAACCTGGAAGCGATCCATTTCCTCCGCCGCCTCAATGAGGATGTCTACCGCGCCCATCCCGACGTGCAGGTCATCGCCGAGGAATCCACCGCCTGGCCGATGGTCTCGCGTTCCACCCACGTGGGCGGGCTGGGGTTCGGGATGAAGTGGGACATGGGCTGGATGCATGACTCCCTCCGCTTTTTCTCCAAAGATCCCGTGCACCGCCGCTTCCATCACAACGATCTGACCTTCCGGATGATGTACGCCTTCACCGAGAACTTCGTGCTTCCGCTCTCCCACGACGAGGTGGTCCACGGCAAGGGGTCGCTGATCCGAAAGATGCCGGGCGACGACTGGCAGAAGTTCGCAAACCTCCGACTGCTCTTCGCGCACATGTACGCGCAGCCGGCCAAGAAACTCCTGTTCATGGGCGGAGAGTTTGGTCAGTCCCGGGAGTGGAATCACGACCGCAGCCTGGACTGGCAACTGCTCGAAAACCTACCGAACGCCACGCTGCAGCGCTGGGTGGAAGACCTCAACAAGGCGTACCGCGATGTGCCGGCGCTCCACGAGCTGGACTTCTCCAGCGACGGGTTCGAGTGGATCGACTGCTGCGACTCCGAGAACAGCGTGGTGTCGATCCTGCGCAAGTCGAAGTCAGGAAAATCTGTGGCCATCGTGTTCAACTTCACACCACACCCGCGGAACAACTACATGGTCGGAGTGCCCACCGGCGGCGCGTGGGAGGAAATCCTGAACAGCGATGCCACGATTTACGGCGGAAGCGGCCAGGGAAACATGGGCGCCGTGGACGCCGCCCCCATCCCGCTTCACGGACGCCGCTGGTCGGTGACCCTGACTCTGCCGCCGCTGGGGGCCGTCTTCCTGCTGTCTCCGTCTCTCGAAGAGGCGGAGTTGGCCTCCCTCAATGATTTGCGCGACCGTGACGTGCGCGACCGCGTTGAGCTCGATGATGACGACGCCGCCTGAATCGCCGGACGTCCAATCGCCTCCGGCCCGTGTGGATGAGGAACAGCCGGAGAGCAGCGCTCCGCCACTTCCATTCGGATTGGCCCTGGGGGCGCGCGGCCCGCGACACGCGGAACCCGTTCACCGCCGAGCATCTCGAGGGTGAGTCGCTGCCTCTCTCGGATGTGTTCCGGTGCTTCCCGGTGGCCGTGCTGGAATCGTGAAGTTCCGCAGGATCGAAGTCCGACGAGAAGTTGGCGGCGTGAACGAACCGTGTTGCTGTGCTATTCGCGGGATCGGGGCCGCGCCCAGACAGCGCGTTCGTAATGCTCCCGGATGCGTCGGTCCTTGGTGATCAGAACCGCTCCCCGCAACCGCGCCTGGGCCACCACGATCCGGTCGAACGGATCTCCAGTCCACGTTTCCCGCAACGCCGCCCGGACCACGTCCTCGAAGGGAAGATCACAGACTTGAAATGACCCTGCACGTCGAACCGCGGTGATGATCGTTTCCGCGGCGACCGTCAAGCGGCCGATCTCAAACAAATACTGCAGCTCGAGAATGACCATCGGAGACAACAACACCTCGTTCCCCGCAATCAGCGATCGCGCCGAAGAAGGTAACGAAGCGCCGGCGTCTTCGTAGAGGAACACGACGACGTGCGTATCAAGGTAAATCAGTGGTCCACTCCGATGACCAATCCAGGTGCACGAGATCTTCAGGATCGCCAACGATCGTGCCGGGATGCGGCGTCAGGTTTTCGAGGACGTTGTTTTCCTGGCGATCCGCCTCGATGCGCACCAGCTTTCCCTTCCGCTCAATCTCGATCGGCCGCCCAGTCTCGATCACCTCATCGAGGATGCGGTAGATGTTTTGCCGAAGCTGCGAGGCGGTCATTCGCTTTCCCACGATCGCGAGCGTACGCCTCAAGTCGTACGTACGTCAATACCCGAGGATCGGAGTCCCCCTCGGTTTGGATCGCGGTGTTGATCAGCGGCGCCTCCGCCTTTTCACCGGAGCGTTCTTGTTCCTGGGAGCATCAGCCGGCTCCGGCGATGTGACCCAGTAGCAGGCAAACGGGATGGCGAACATCGCGCCGATGCGGTAAACGAATTCCGCTGCCTGCCAGAGGTCCTGCGCCGTTCCGGAGTAGTGACGGTCGCCCCATTCCGGCAACCGTACCGCGTAGGTGGCCTCAGTACCCACGACCATCGCGACGACATGCATCGCCACGACGACCAGGAGGGACAGCGCGAAGCTGCGGAGGCCTCGATCGTGGAACAGATCACGGCGCATGGCGAAGAGCGCCATCAGCAGAACGAGGCTCGCGGTGTATTGATCGGCCGGGATCCGCGCCGGCGGAATGGAGGGGCCGCTCACCTCGATCCCCCGTCCCCTCCCGGCCAGCGACGCTTTCGCATAACGGGTATCGAGATGCACGAGAGGCTGCGCTGCGAACGCCAGAAACCGGTTGTAGGCTGGAGTGGCGTACCACCAGAGCGCGGCGCCGAGGACGAGTCCTGCGGAGAAGCGCAGCGTGTTACGCAGCACGCGGCGTCCCTGCGCGACGAGACCACAGCATGAAGAAGCCGATGGTTGCGCCGAAGATGATGGTCTGCCAGATCACGGTGTGGAACGTCTCGAACGCCGCCGGATGGTGACAGCCGATCCAGTACAGCGAGACCACCCGAGCCAGATTGAGGATCTGCAACAGCACGATTCCGATGCCCACCGCAGCGAGCTTCTCCTTCCATGGCCCAGGGAACGCCAGGATCGCCGCGACGAGAAACAGCGTCGCCTCCAGTGCGTTGCAGCCGTTCTTGATCTCTACCGCAAAGCACGGCCCGCTGATCGACATGCCCCTGGTGGTGACGTCCTCACCCAGCAGATGCAGCAGTCGTCCCGACACCGCCGCGATGCCGGTGGTCAGCGGCTGGACGACTGCCGCATCCACCGCAGGGAGCAGCAGCGGCGTCTCGAACAGCGCGAGCAGGACGAAGAAAACGATCAGAAACCGTGCGCGACGCATGAGCGGCGTGCAGTGTCGCAGCTAGCGGGAGTTGTTGCCAGTCCGTATTTCTAACACCCACCCTGCTGTGAACGCAGAAAGTGCTCGCTTCCGTTCGTTGCGCTCAGAGGGGTCCGATTGGCAACGGTCTGCGGAGAGGCCACCAGAACAGGTTGCTGCGCGCGAAGGCGCGCCTCACAGACCAGCCCCGGGCTTTGCCCGGGGAACACGGGCGGAGTTCCATTTTGCGGCCGCGAAGGCGGCCGCTACTTCGTTGCCCGATCCTGTGGCGACCGCCTACGCGGCCGCCCGTTGGATGGTCGCGCTTCTCCCCGGGCAGAGCCCGGGGCTGGATTGCTTGGCGCGCCTGCGCGCGCCCTCCATTCACTGTACGAACTCACGATTGGTTTCAGGAAGGTTTACTCAGACCCCCATCCGGCCGCTGATCTCCGCCAGATTGCGCAGTTCCTCGGCGTGCCGTTCACTGAGTGCGCCGGGTGCGCAGCGCCAGGACCAGTTGTCGTCGCAGGCACCCGGACGGTTCATCCGCGCTTCGCTGCCCAGGCCGAGGATGTCCTGAGCGGGCACGATGGCCGTGCGCGCGACGGAGGTGTAGGCGGCACGGATCAGCGCTGCGGGCGCGTCCTCGGCCCGGGTGATGCCGAGGTAGGACGAGGCGAACGCGCGCTCCTCGTCGGGGGCGTGCTCGAACCAGCCGCGCGCGGTGTCATTGTCGTGTGTTCCGGTGTAGACGACGGTCTGCGGTTCGTAGCAATGGGGGAGATGGGGACTGCCAGTCTGGCCGAAGGCAAACTGGAGGATCTTCATGCCGGGGACGCCGATGGCTTTGCGCAGCGCGTCGACTTCCGGCGTGATGAAACCGAGGTCCTCGGCCACCAGCGGAAGCTCTCCCATCTCGTTCCGGATCGCGTCGAAGAGGGCCTTGCCCGGGCCGGGCATCCAGCGGCCGTGAATGGCCGTCGGTTCACTGGCCGGAATCTCCCAGTAAGCAGCGAATCCGCGGAAATGGTCGATGCGAACGACATCGGCGAATCGCAGCGCCGCGCGGAATCGCGAGACCCACCAGCGATAGTCCGTTTCGCCGAGCACGTCCCAGCGATAGAGGGGGTTGCCCCAGCGCTGACCGGTGATCGAGAAGTAGTCGGGAGGAACGCCGGCCACGACCGTTGGTTGTCCGCTCCCGTCGAGCTGGAAAATCTCGCGATTGCTCCAGACGTCCGCGCTGTCCCAGGCTACGTAGATGGGCACGTCCCCCATGATCCTGATTCCGCGCTGCTCGGCTGCGCTGCGCACCGCGGCCCACTGGCTGAAGAACAGCCACTGCACATATTTGTGAAACCGCAGATCGATGGCGAACTCGCGAAGGGAGAGCGCGATCGCCGCCTTCTCGCGATTGGCCAGGGCAGCCGGCCACTCGGACCAGGCGGCGCCACTGTGCTCGTCTTTCAAGGTTGCGTAGAGCGCCCAGTCGTCGAGCCAGAGGTTGTCGCGCTCGAAAGCGGCCAGCTCGGTCCGATGCTCGCTGCTTCCAGCGGCCTCGAACGCAGTGAAGGACTGTCGCAGCAAGCGCCTTTTGACCGCGGTGACGCCCTCGAAGTCGACTGAAGAGTGATTCGAGAATGAGGGGAGATCCGTGAACAGGGCCGCCGGCAGCAGGCCGTCGCTGACTAGGCGCTCCGGTGAGATGAGCATCGGATTGCCGGCGTAGGACGAGAGACATCCGTACGGCGAGTTGCCGTACCCGGGAGGATTGAGGGGCAGAACCTGCCAGATGCGCAGCCCCGCGCTCTTCACCCAGTCGAGAAACTGGATGGCTTCATAGCCCAGATCTCCCATGCCGAAGCGGCCGGGAAGGGAGGTGGGATGCAGCAGGACGCCGGCGGCACGGCCGTCCGGCTCAATGGTCGGGGAGGGGGGAACGTTCATGCGAGGGAAACGGGCTCCAGGGGTGATGAGCGGCGGGCGGGGGAAAGCACGAGGACTCTCATCCGCGCGCCTCGGGGCTGATCAGCAGTTTTTCTCCGAGGGCATCGAAACGCTGGAGCCAGCGGTTGGCGGATTGAGAGCCGTTGCCGGCATTGGAAGCGATCAACGCGCGCTTCGATCTCTTCAGCTCGTAATAGTCGTTCTGTGGTTTTCGCAGATCGACGTCGACCCTGGAGTCGCGAACCACGGTGACGATCTCCTCCCAGGTCTCCAGCAGGGAGAGGTCGTCGGAGTCGGCGCGGAACGCATCGGCCGCATGGTCGACGGCGTGCTTGAGCGCGAGCAGAGTCGCTTCGTCGAGGGCGACGCCTTCCGCCTGAGCATCGCGCAGGTGTTGCTCCAGCTCGCCGACTGAAAGCTCTTCGGCGCCAGCGAGGCGTCGCAGCTGGATGTTCACGTCGAACTCCGCGGCGGTGCGCAGGACCTTCGGCAGGGGGACGCCCAGCGCAGCGTGGAAACGCATCAGCGGGTCGTAGCGTTCATGGAGCTGGCGAAAGGCGCTTTCCGCCTCGCTGAGAGTGGCGTCGCACAGAATGCTGAGGATGCGCCGCTGCTCATCCCGGAAGAGGTTGCGGATCGACAGCAGCGGCTCTCCGAAGTGCTCATCCAGCACGCGGATGACCGAGGAGATCCCGTTGACGCGGAGGTCCTCGCTGAGGCCACGCTTCATGGCCTCGTAGTGATCGGCGGTGGTCGCCGGGCGCACGCCGCCGGTGAGCTCCGTTTCCCCGAGGTGGATGACGATGAATTCGAAGGCCGCCTCTTCGCGGGTGATCAGAGAAGTGATGACGATGGAGCCCACGGCCATCCGGGAGCGGCCGGCCCGATACGTCTCGAAGTCGGTCTGCACGACCCGATAGCAGTAGACCTGATCGTCGTGACCGAAGTGATCGAAGAGCGAGGCCACGGCATAGTGCGCGGCCACGCGCCGGAGGTCGAGGCGTGTGGGGATCACTTCGCGCTCGTAGATCTGCCGCGCATCTCCGTGCGCCGGAAGGTTGCTGCGCGCGCCGGAGAGCCGCTGGAGAAAGTCGAGCTCCAGGCTCCGGCCGGAGACTCGCTCGGCGAGCTGGATGACGCGCGCGGCGTAATGCAGAACCTGCACGGTCTCGATTCCGGAGATGTCGTTGAAGAACCAGCCGCAGCTGGTGAACATCAGCATGGAGTTGCGCTGCATCTCCAGAAGCTCCAGGGCGGTGACCTGGATCTGCTTCACGGAGCGCGACTGAGAGGCCACTGCGGCGGCCACAGCGCCGTCCCGGTCGGATGATGGCGTGTCGCGAATCGTTTCATCCCCGTCCGGCAGGTAGCAGTGGCGGTCCAGGAAGGAGTCGACGGTCTCGTCGGAGCGATCGAGGACTACATCGATGTACTGATCGCGAGCGGCCCAGGGGTCGTGGAGGAGGGCCAGGCCCTGCGTTTCGAAAATGGTGGCGCACTGGTCGCGCAGCCAGTCCAGTGCCGTTCGCAGCGGCTCGCGCCACTGCTGATTCCAACCGGCGCCAGCGCCGGTGTTGCAGCCGCAGTCGCGTTGCCAGCGGCCCACTCCATGGCTGCAGCTCCAGGCGGTGTTCTCCACCACTTCCACTTCGTGTGTGGGGGGATTCTCCGCGAGGAACTGCGCGTAGTTCGCCACCCGCGAGAGCTTGTGCTCATTGATGTAGTCGATGGCGTAGGCCAGGGCCATGTCGCCATTGCGGTGATGGTGGCCGTAGGTCTCGCCGTCGGTGGCGATGTTGACCAGCTGGGGATGATCGCGGCGCTCCGAAAATGCTCCGAGGAGCCGGTGGGCCAGGTTTTCGCCACGAGCCAGCAGCTGCTCGAAGGCGATGGCCCGGGAGATCGGGCCGTCGTAGAAAAAGATGGTGATGGAACGTCCGGACGGGAGCCGGCAGAGGTAGGGCATGGTCGGATCGATGGAGCCGACATGCCCGTTCCACTCCTCGTCGCCGATCGCTTTCCATCGCAGGGCCTGATGCGGCTCGAGGATGGTGAAGGTGATCCCTTCCGCTGCCAGTGCTTCCAGCGAGGAGGTATCCACCGCCGTTTCCGGAAGCCACATGCCCTCCGGCTTCCGGCCGAAGCGAGTCTCGAAATCACGGATTCCCCAGCGAACCTGGGTGCGCTGGTCCCGTTCGCTGGCCAGCGGCATGATCATGTGGTTGTAGGCCTGGGCGATGGCGGAGCCGTAGCCGAAACGTTCGCGGCTGACCCGGTCCGCTTCCAGCACCGCGGCGTAGGTCTCGCGCTCGAATTGCGACATCCAGGAGAGCAGTGTCGGCCCGAAGTTGAAGCTGATGGAGGAGTAATTGTTGACGATCTTGGCGATGCGATCGCGGGCATCGAGAATGCGCGAGGTGGCGTTCGGCTCGTAGCATTCGGCGCAGATTCGCTCGTTCCAGTCGTGGTACGGATTGGCCGAATCCTGGGTCTCGATGGCCTCCAGCCAGGGGTTCTCCCGAGGAGGCTGATAGAAGTGTCCATGAATGCAGATGAAGCGGATTCGCACGGGTTTCAGATCGTAGCGCAGATGCGGGAGAGCTGCGCCGGGAGCGTGGTGAAGGAGGGTGCGAACATGCGCGCCACCATCAGACGGGTCCGCTTTCACTGCTGCGGCGGCGTGTGCCTGCGAATTTTGCTACGCCTCGTGGACGAACAAGGTCGCTCTGGCATGCGGCGGCTGATCGCGTCATGATGGTCCTCCGATGATCAGAGTGGAGCAGGACGTCCTCAGCGATTTCGAGCGCGTGTCCAGGCTGGAGTGGCTGGAGACCAACGGCATCGGAGGATGGGCCAGCTCGTCGCTGGCATTCGCCAACACCCGGCGCTATCACGGCCTGGTCGTCTCCGCCTATCCCACGCGTGCGGAGCGATCGGTCATCGTCTCCCGCGTCGACGAAACCGTGGGCGGCGTCTTCCTCGGGTGCAGCCGCTTCCCGAGCGTGATCCACCCTCGCGGTTTCGAACATCTCCGGTCGTTCCAGAAGGGGGTCTTCCCGGTGTGGGAGTACGACACCGGGGGCGTAGTCCTGCGCAAGACCGTCATCGCCGTGCAGGGCGAGAACACCACGATCCTTCTGTACGAGATCCTCAAAGCGCAGAAGCCGTTCCCCATGAGGTTCCAGCCCTTTCTGGCGGGCCGTGACTATCACTCGTTGATGCCGCGCTCCGACGATCCGATCATCCCGTTCGTGAACATCGACATCCCAGACTCGCACTACACCGCAGCTCCCGAATCGTGGCATGACTTTCAATACGACCGGGAGACGGAACGGGGACTGGACGATCACGAGGACCTCTTCACGCCCGGCGTCTATGACGTGACTCTTCGGAAAGGTGACGTGATTCCGGTGGTGCTGTGCGCGGATGACGATGACGAACGCGATGCCTTCGAACTCATCGATCGGGAGCGCTCCCGTCGGGAGACCCTGACCATCTCCAGCGACGATTTCCTCAACGACCTGGCCACCGCGGCCGATCAATTCCTCATCGAGCGGGGACGGCAGGAGCGCACCGTCATCGCCGGCTATCACTGGTTCACCGACTGGGGACGCGATGCCATGATCTCGCTGCCCGGGCTCTGCCTGAGCACGGGGAGATTCGAGGAAGCC
>JBDSGC010000181.1:0-4021 GCA_039919215.1 Thermoanaerobaculia bacterium
GCCTGTCCCGAAAGGCTTGCATCGAGGGCCAGGCGCTTACCGAGGTGAGCGGCTGCGGTTCCGGACGCCGCGCGATAGACCAGCTCGTCCCCCTCGACGAGCTCGACGACCGCGCCGCTGCTTCCAGTCACCTCCGGTGTACTGCGAACGATTACCTGGAGAACCTTCTCGAGATCGGTAACGGCCGAAAGAATTTCCTGCTGCGCGGCAACGACGGCAGAAAGGCGGGCGGCGAGCTCTAACGAAGAGGGGATAGCGAACTCTCGGTTCAGACGTAACGTAATCTGCGACTGTCTGCGGACGATGTCAAGGAGAGGGTGCAGCAGTTATGGAAACCGCCGGCGACCACTGGGGGCCAGACCTTCAAATTTCACGACGGCGACCACTGGGGCCAGGCCTTCAAATTTCAGGGCTCGCTGACGTCTATCTGGACGCATTGCCCTTTCAAGTTCTTGCCTCCAGGTACTTTGATTGACGAGATTTGAAGGCCTGGCCCTGCTGGGTTAAGAGGCCCTGCTGGGTTCACATAGCCCTCCGCGTCGTTTTAACCGGAATCCGAAGCTCCGTCCCCCAAGAAGAACGCCGTCCCCCAAGAAGAACGCCCCCATCCTCACGGCGTGCCGGCCTCCTCCACTTTGCGTCGCACCTCGGCGGACCAGTTGACGACGACGTCGAGCCGCGCCTGCTCACCCGGGTTCGGGTCCTCAGCGACGAGGAAGCGCTTGCCGTCGCGGGTGACGTCGAAGGCAATCAACCGGTGATTGGCGAAAAGCACCCTGGGCTGTCCGACCACGAATTCGTCACCCTTCACGCTGACCGGCGCCGCCAGGAGCTGCGGTCCGGAGAGGAAGAAGATCTCGTCGCCGACGGGTGACCAGATGGGGAAGGTGGCTCCTTCGACCGAGACCTGCCACTTGCGCTCCTCGCCGGAGCTGGAGCGCACGTAAATCTCCGGGCGGCCCGATTCCCCGGACTGGTAGACGACCCACCGACCGTCCGGGGAGAAGGTCGCGCTGGTGCTGTCCAGAGAGGGCGACTTGAGGAGCGAATGCGCCTCCGCCTCCGGCGCGCCGAGGTCGTGAACCACGAGCTCTCGCGGGCCTGACGCGGTGAAGCGGATTCCGAGTAACCTCGACCCATCCGCCGAGACGGAATAAGGGTCCTCCTGGAAATTGGAGGGGACGACGAGCTGCGGCACACCGCTATCGTCGGCGGCCGTGCTGTGGATCTGGTAAGACTTGCCTTGCTCGTAAGCGAAGTAGATCCGTCGTTCGTCGCGCGACCACACAGGGTTCTCTGCACGCCGCGGGAGGGTTAGCCTGACCAGAGACAGTCTGGCCAGGTCGAGGACTGAAATGCCGTTGCCGATGGAGACCGCGACGCGATCTCCTCGCGGCGACAGGGCAACGATTCCGTAGCTCGACGACGGCAGTTTCAGCGGCTCGCTACGGCCCTCACGATCAACCCACGACAGGATCGAGGAGCCTCCGGCACCGTCGGCGGGCGCGGTCACCAGTAGACCGGTTCGCGAGATGTCCATGTCCGCGAAACCGCGGGGATCGACGTAGACGTTGCGTCCGACCTCGACCGCCGGGCCGCCGACCTCCAGAGATCGAGCGTCGAAGGCGATCGCGTACAGACCGCCGGCCCGGGCAAAAACGAGTTGGCCACTCGGCAGGTAACGCGGCGAAGTGCCGCCCTTAACAAGGACCTTGCGCTCCCCGGTGTCCAGGCGCTCGGCGACGATCGTCGCCTCATCCCAGTCGGTGCCGTTGCCGATCGCGTAGAGGAGCACTTTGCTGCCCGGAAGAAGCTCGGGCCAGCGATGCTGCAGCTCTCCCTCCGCAGTTCGGATCCTGGTGACGGGACGAGCCGCGCCGCCAGCCGGCGGGATCCGCGAGATCGGAACGTAGAGATCGGGAACAAAGCAAATCGATCCGTCGTCGCCCCACACCGCGCCGCGGAAGCCGGGTGCATTGGCGAGCGTCACCGGCGAGCCGCCGGCGAGCGCGACTTTCTTGAGCTTCCCCCCTGCGGCAAAACCGATCCACTTGCCGTCGGGCGAGAAGAAGGGGTTCGTCGCTCCGTCGGTGCCCGGGATCGCTGTCGATTCCGCGGCGTCCAGCGGGCGTCGCCGGAGATCGGAGGTCGAGCCTTTCTCCACGACGTAGACGAGCTGCGACCCATCGGGAGAGACAGCGAACTCGCGTAAGGAGATACCGAAGGCGACGAGACGCTCCCCTTTCGGAGGGAGGAACTGGAAACGAAGAACCCGCCGTGCTTCGAAGCTCTCCTGGAGCGACGGCCGGCCGCGGAGCACGCCGAGGATTCCGGCTAGCAGGAGTGCCCCGCCGGCGATTCCCCAGCCGAGCCAGAACGCGCCGCCGCGCGCCCGCGGGGATGGCACCGGGGCGACGTCCTCCGAGACCGAAAGATCCATCGGGCTGTCGATCGCGCTCGTGAGTTCGAGCCGGGCATCGGCGATGTCGTGCAACCGGTTTCTCGGATTGCGCTCCAGGCAGCGGCGAAGGAGGCGGCGTAGTGCGTGCGGAGTGGCCTGGGGAAGCCTGTCGAAGTCCACCTCCTGGCGCAGGACCGCGGCAAGCGTGTCGCTTACGGTCTCGCCTCCGAAGAGCTGCCGTCCGGTCAGCATCTCGTACAGAACGACACCGAAGGACCAGACGTCGGCGCGTTTGTCGACCGGTTTCCCTCTGGCCTGCTCCGGCGACATGTACGCCGCAGTGCCCATGATCATTCCGGCGTCGGTCATCGGCCGCGCCATCGTCGGAGAGTCGGCGAGGTTGCTGTCGCTGGAAGCAGGGTCTCCCTCGAATGCTATAGCGAGACCGAAGTCGAGAATCTTCACGACGCCATCGCTCGTGACCTTGATGTTTGCCGGTTTCAGATCGCGATGGACGATGCCCTTTTCATGCGCGGCCTCGAGACCTTCGGCGACCTGGCGCGCAAGGTCGATTGCATCGTCGATCGGGATCGCACCGCGCACCAGCCGTTGCGAGAGGTCCTCACCTTCGACCAGCTCGAGGACAAGAGCGATGATGCCGCCCGTCTCTTCGAGTCCATGGATGGCTGCGATGTGGGAATGATTGAGCGACGCTACGAGCTGCGCCTCACGGCGGAATCGTGCCACGCGCTCCCTGTCCCGGGCGAATACGGCAGGCAGCACCTTGATGGCGACGTCGCGGTTGAGTCGCGCGTCATGGGCACGGAACACTTCGCCCATGCCGCCCGAACCGATCGCTGACACGATCTCGTAGGGTCCAACTCGGTAACCCGGCGCAAGTCGCGCGCGGCTTAGCTCCTCGGCAGCATCTGGATCGGATGAAGGGATTGCGCATGATATCCCGTGCGTGGTGTCACAGGCAGGGACGGAGAGCCAACTCGCGCCGCGCGGCCTCGACGGCCGAGAGGTTCACATTGCGTCAGCAGCCGCGAATGCATGGGGCAAACGCGGCGCTGCAGTGAGGGACGGATCGCAGTTCCCCACCCCGATGACCGCGGTTGCCCGTCAGGGGCATTCGACCAGAGCCGCAACCTCGAGGGGTCCATTCGGCTGCGGATCGACGCGCCACGTCAGATGATTGTGGAGCCGTTCCAACTGGGACTTCCCCGGAATCGAAAATGCGAAGCTCCGTCCCCACAATCGTGACGGTCCTGGGGTGTCATCTCTTACCGCCGCGTGCGCCGAGGCCTGCTACTCCGCTTTCGAACCGGTGAGTCTGGCCGTCCAGTTGACGAGAAGCGTCAGCGGCGCAGCCTGGTGTGGGACCAGCTCGTTGACCACGATCGTCCCGTCGGCGCCGACGTCGTACTGAGCGAAGAAGCCGCCATCGCGAAGGTTGGCCTGGAAGAGCGGTTGCGGCGCCGCGCTGCGAAATGATGTGGTCGCATCAACGGCGACGGTGATGAGGCGATCTTCGGACGCAAGGTAGAAAATCTCATTCTGCGTTCTCCAGCGCGGCATTCTTCCGCCGTTCGATGACACCTGATACTTCGCACCGCT
>JBDSGC010000182.1:0-4467 GCA_039919215.1 Thermoanaerobaculia bacterium
CCATTCGCCCTGGGAACTCGCGACCGGTGCTTGGAACGCTTAGGTTGGGGCCATTGGGCGGGAGCAGACGCACCAGCCTCTGACCGCGCGCTTACAATGCCGCCATGCGCATTCGCCTTTTTCTCTGCATCCTGTTCGCGGCGTCCTCGCTTCGTGCTGACTTCCGTGAGTTCAAGACGGTCCCTCCGGATCCTTCGCTGGAGTACGCGCTGCGCCAGGCTGCCGAACAGACGCTCAAAGAGTTTCCGAAGCTGACCGCAGACAACCTCGCGCTCAGTGTCATCGATCTGACGAAGCCGGGACTGCTGGCGCGCGGAGACTACCGCGGCGACGCTCCGTTCTACCCCGCTTCCGTAGTCAAACTCTTCTTCATGGCCGAGGTGTTTCATCAGCAGAAACAGGGCGAGCCGGAGAATGAGCGCGCCCTCAAAGAGATGATCCACGTCTCGGACAATGATGCCACCGCGTATCTTCTGGACGTGATCAGTGACACCTGCAGCGGACCGGTGCTCGACGGCCGGGCCCTTCGCAAGTTCCTGGAGAAGCGCAAAGTGGTCAACCGCTGGCTCGTCCCGATGGGTTACGACATCAGCGCCATGGCCAAGCCCTGGAGCTTCGGTCCATTCGGACGCGATACCCAGGTGGTGGTGCTTCCGGAGAGGGTGAATCGAAACCGCGCGACCGCCAACTCGGTTGCTTCGCTTCTGTTGTGGATCGAGCGGCGACGGGCGGTGTCCGGTCCGGCCAGCGACATGATGATGGCCCTGATGGAGAGACCGCTGGCGCCGCCGCGAGGCGACGAAAACCAGGTCAAGGAGTTCATCGGCGAGTCGCTGCCGGCGGGCACGCGCCTGTGGTCGAAGGCCGGATGGACCTCCGAGGTCCGCCATGACGCGGCCTACATCGAGCTGCCCTCGGGAAGGAAATTAATCCTGGTCGTCTTCACTCGCGGGACCGCCGACGACGTGAAGCTGGTCCCAGCGATTACGGTGAAGGTGCTGCGGGAGTTGAAAGAGAGCGCCGCGGCGCCAGCCGCTGTGACGCCTGCGGGCCGCTGAGCCGGCACGGCCAGCTGCAGAGGCTGTGAAGAAATCCCCCAACCGTCATCCTGAGCTGGGGACCGGCGCGGTGCGCCGATGACGGCGTGATGAACGATTTCGTCATCCTGAGGCGCGAAGACGCCGAAGGATCTGCAACGTCGCCGTCGTGAGTTCTCTCCTCGCTGAGGACCACGGTTCATTAGAAGCGGCGTGGGTGGCGGGCGGGAAGCGAAGGATCTGCAATCACGGGGATGTTGCTGGCGACAACTGGGTCGAATGCAGATCGTCGCCGTCTGCGCGGCTTCTACTCACCCGTGGTTCTCAGCGAGGGAAATCGAACTCACGGTTTGCGACGTTGCAGATCCTTCGCCGTCTTCGCGGCTCAGGATGACGAAATCATCATCGCGTCGTTCGGGCGCTCCGAGGGTTGCGGCCTATCGGTGATACCCTCCGGCCACACAAAAATCGGTGATTTCCTATGGCTTGGTGGGTCTGGGTACTTGCGGCGCTGCTCCTGCTGACGGTCGAGTTCTTCTCGACCACAGCGCATATCGGTTTCTTCGCCATCGGGGCTCTTCTGGTGGCCATTCTCGTCGGTGCCGGGGTGGGCGGACCGCTCTGGTTTCAGCTTCTCTTCTTCGCGATCTCGTCGGTCATTCTTCTGGTGTTTGTGAGGCCCGTCGTGGTCCGGAAGCTGGGGCTGAACAAGACTTCCGTAGTGGATGCTCCCTTCGCCGGCGGGGAAGCGGTGGTGCTGGAAGAGATGGACGTCGCGGGCAACGGGCGGGTGGAGATGCGCGGCAGCACCTGGAGCGCGCGCAATGTGGGTGGGGCGCCCTTGTCTCGTGGCCAGCGTTGTGTGGTGGAAAAGGTCGTCGAACTGACGCTGCACGTCCGTGCCTCGTCCTGATCAGAAACGCATTCGGAGGATTCCATGACTGGCACACTCGTCGTCGCTTTCTTTGTCGTCATCTTCGCCATGATCATGATCTCTCGCATCGCGCGGGTGGTCCCTCAGCAGAACGCCTGGGTGGTTGAGCGTCTCGGAAAATTCGATCGCACCCTCCAGGCCGGTTTTCACATCCTGATGCCGTTTGTGGAGACCGTTCGCTACAAGCACACGTTGAAGGAAGTGGCCCTGGATGTTCCCGAGCAGGTCTGCATCACCCGGGACAACGTGCAGGTGGCCGTGGACGGCGTGCTGTACATCAAGATCATGAATCCGGAGCGCGCGTCGTACGGTATCTCCGATTACAACTACGCCATCTCTCAGCTGGCCCAGACCAACCTGCGCAGCGAGATCGGAAAGATCGATCTCGATCGTACGTTCGAGGAACGGACCAACATCAATTCCATGGTGGTCAGCGAAGTGGACAAGGCTTCGGAGGCCTGGGGCGTGAAAGTCCTTCGCTACGAGATCAAGAACATCACGCCGCCGCAGGACGTCCTGGCGGCCATGGAGAAGCAGATGCGCGCCGAGCGGGAAAAGCGCGCCACCGTCCTGCAGTCCGAGGGACAGCGCGACGCGAACATCAACTCCGCGGAGGGCGACAAGCAGCAGGTCATCAAAGCCTCCGAGGCCAAGAAGCAGCAGAACATCAATGAGGCGGAAGGGCAGGCCGCGGCGATCCTGTCGGTGGCCACGGCCACTGCCGAGGGCATCCGGCGCGTTGCCGAAGCGATGAAGGTTCCCGGCGGGTTCGAAGCCGTTCAACTGCGCGTTGCCGAGGAGTACCTCAAGCAATTCGGACTGCTGGCCAAGGCCGGGACGTCCATGATTGTGCCGGCCAACGTCGCCGACATCACCTCCATGATTGCCATGGCCACCAGCGTGATGAAGCAGAGCGGGACGGACACAAAGCTTTCGGCACGTGGGTGAGTGCCGGCAATCTTTTGGGATGAACGCGAGTGTTGCAGCGCATCCCCCGAACGGGTGATGCCTCCTTCCACGGTCGGTTTCGGCGTATCCTCATTTTCATCCCGTGACTCTTCATGCCGGAACAACGGTAGGTCCGTACGAGATCGTCGCGCCGATCGGCGCCGGCGGCATGGGAGAGGTCTACCGGGCGCGGGACCGGAAGCTGGATCGGGAGGTCGCGCTCAAGGTTCTGTCGGCCGAGCTCTCCGCCAGCGCGGAGCACCTTCGTCGCTTCGAACAGGAAGCGCGTGCGGCCTCCGCGCTGAACCATCCCAACATCATCGCCATCTACGATGTCGGCCGGATCGACTCGGTCTCCTACATCGCCATGGAACTGGTGGACGGTCACGATCTTCGCTCCATGACCGCCGAGGCTCCCATTCCGCTCAAGCGTGTGCTGCGCATCGCCTGCAAGGTTGCTGACGGTCTGGCCGCGGCGCATGAGAAGGGGATCGTGCACCGCGACCTGAAGCCGGAGAACGTGATCGTGTCGAATGAAGGATTCGTCAAGATCGTGGATTTCGGGCTGGCCAAGCTGGTGTCGCCGTTCAGCCAGACCGACACCACCCGGCCGCACACCTCACCGGGCAGCGTGTTCGGCACGGTGGGCTACATGTCGCCGGAGCAGGCCAGCGGGAAGGCCACCGATTTTCGCGGCGACCAGTTTTCGTTCGGGGTGATCCTGTTCGAGTTGCTGGCCAGCCAGCGGCCGTTCGAGCGCCCCTCGGCCGCGGAGACCATGACCGCGATCATTCGCGAGGACGCCCCGCTATTGCCCGAGGGGCTGGAGCCGGTGCGCGATCGGCTCGAAGGGGTGCTGGGGCGTTGTCTGGCCAAGGATCCCCGCGAGCGCTACGGCTCCACTCGCGATCTGGCGCGCGACCTGCGCGAAATCCGCGATGCCATCACCCGCCCGGCAGATTCCGGTCGGCGCAGTGCGCCACTGCCGCATCCGAAGGTGGTGCGCGGCCGCATCTCCCGCGTGGCTGGCGCCGTGGCAATGGTGGCGGCGGTCGCTGTGGGCGTCCTGGTCGTTCGGGACTACACGCGGGTTCCCACGCGCGGCGCCAGGTCGGTGGCGGTTCTGCCGTTCCGGAATCTGGGCGGATCTGTGGCCAATCAGGATTTCACCGACGGGCTCTCCGAAACCATCGCTGCGCGACTGGCCGAGGCCCCTTCGCTGCGCGTCGTTTCGCCCTTCGATGGAGTGACTCCCTCCACAGTGCAGTCGGCTGCGGAAGTTGCGCGGCGGCGCGGTGTGGATGTGCTTCTTCGCGGCAGCGTCCAGCACTCCGGCGACATCCTCCGAGTCACCTACGCTGTGATCGAGGGCTCCACCGGACGGCAGATGGCCGGACAGACGGTTACCGGACCGGCCCGCGACCTCTTCGCGTTTGAAGACAACGTGGCCGACCAGATTCTCCGCTCCCTTGGCGCCGCTCCCGTGGCCGCGCACCGATCGACGGTCGCCCTGACCACTCCTCGGGACCAGAAGCTGTACGTCGAAGC
>JBDSGC010000183.1:0-2815 GCA_039919215.1 Thermoanaerobaculia bacterium
GGAATTCCTGACCGGAGCGAGACCGTCACTGCCGGCCCGTTCGGTTGTCATCACGGCGGACGACGGTTGGATTTCGGTGAAGACGCAGATGCAGCCAGAGCTCAACCGGAGGGGGATGCCCTTCACGGCCTTTGTCTATCCCTCGGTTGTGGAGGAGCACTCCCAGCATCCCTTCAATCTCACATGGGAGGATGTCGCCAGCCTGTCCGCGCAGGGCGTGGACATCGAGAGCCATTCGCTGTCGCATCCTTTTTTGAGCCGGGCGCGACATCCGGAGATGGAGGAAGCGGCGTATTCAGAGTGGCTGGCCACCGAGTTGAGAAAGAGCAGGGAGCTGCTGGAGGAGCACATCTGCCGCGATGTGAGATTCCTGGCCTATCCCTTTGGAGACTTCGACGAGACGGTGGTGTCGGCGGCGAAAGGGGCGGGATACACCGCCGCGGTCACCGTGCGAAGAGGGGTTGTCAATACAGGGGCTGACCCCATGCTGCTCAGCCGGTTTCTCCTGCATCGCGACACTGCGCTCGGCGAGTTCGAGTCGTGGCTGGAAACGGCGAAGTAAGCGAGTCTCAGAGGCTTCCCCCTCTCGATGGAAGAGCATGGCCGTTGACGTTTCCAGGAAGCGAGGGCACGTCGCGAGATGCAGCGATCGATGGTGGGAAGAGGGGAGCTCTCGCGGCGCTTCACGCACCAGAGCTTGCGGCGCGCTCGTCGACCACAGGCCAGGTACCGGCTTGCCACTGGTCTCCCATCACCAGGCCGGCGGATGCGAGATATACATTGATGTCTTGTGCAGGGAACTCGCTGTCGAGTCGCGTAGCCGCGGCGCGAACGGCGGCCGCGGTCGGGGGCGTGTAGTCGTCGATTTCGATCGAGCCGTTGACATGCGGCACGCCCCACTGATCGAGGAATGCGGCGAGCAGCTTCGACTGATCGTGCGTGTGATAGAGCATCAGCGCGGTGTCCAGCGCTCCCTCGAACTCCGCCGCACCGATGCGCGAAGCGAGCAGCTCCGCTTTCTTTTCGGGAGCCATTTTCCGGATCGTCCCGTCGCGGAAGTTCATGGCTCGGGCCAGCTGTGCTGCAGCGAGCATCTTCGCCGAATCGTCGCCATGCTTCCAGAACGCGGTGAGAATTCTGCGGCGCTGGTCGGGGTCGGCGAGCTCTTTGAGGATACGGCGGGCGGTCCACATGGCCGCGTATCCTACGCCACCTCGTCGACGGCCGGCGTGTCCTCGTTCACCCGAGGGCAGACCTTAATCGCTCGCTCTCGATCGAGCCCCGCCAGCAGCGGGAAGAGGGTTGCAGCCCCAGCTCCGCCGCAGTTCCGGCACTCCCTCCGTGTTAAGACAACATGGGAGTCGATCTGCGAGCGAAGAATCGTGGCGGACGCTTTGCGAACCAACGCCGCCGGCCGTGCCGGCTACGGCGTGTAACGGCGAGTGGGGATGCCTTCCACTTTGCTGATGCTCAGCTCGGCCATCGACCGGATCAGCTGACGGCCATCGGGGTCCGCGTTCTCGAAGGTCTCACAGAGCATGGCGATGTTGTCGCGGCTCTCCTCGGCGGAGATGGTGAACCCGTCGGAGGGCTGGTCGGCGCGGGTGGTGGTGGTGCGGCGCCAGGCACCATTGATCAGTTCGAAGCGCAGGAATTCGGTGCCTTTCCCGGTCTGGAAAATCTGGGCGGATTTGGCCGGGATGCCCTGCACATTTGCCTTCTGCTCATCCAGAGCGCGGGCGACCACGTCCGAGATCATGCGCCGGAGCGCTTTCGCAGAATTTCCGATGGCCTTCTCGATGGCCAGCCCGGCGTGATAAACGCTTTTTTCGTTCTTGTCTTTGGCCAGTTTGTGCAGCGTGCTTCGGGTGACCCGGCACTGCAATTCGATTCCGCTTCCTTCCCAATCGAAGATCAGCAGGCATTCCTGGCCGATGGCTGGCAGAGTTCCCTGATGGGCGACGCGCAGACCATTGAGCGACGCGTCCACGATGAAGACGCGCGAAGATCCGATCTTCCCTGCCAGTGCGCGGAGCAGCGTTACGCGCTGGTATTGACGTCGTTCTTCGGGTGGGACGGACACGCGCAGGGATTGTAGCAAGGGGACGGTCCGGCTCGCAGGGGGGGTGCTCGCTCACAAGATCGCCGCCAGCTCCATGAAGCGACGAGCGTCTGCCGGGCGCGGAATGTTGTTGAACATCACGTAAGTCGGAGTGCGGGCGGGAAGGCGGGCGATCAACTCGCCGAGTTCCTCGTCCGTGTAAGGGCGATAGAAGCTACCGATTCCGTGCAGGCGCCAGTAGAGAAAGTCTGGAGTGACCGATGATCGCAGGAAGGGGTCGACGGCATCGACCAGTTCCAGTTCTCGGGTGATGTCCCGGAGGAGATCGTCCGGCCACTGGCCCCGCGGCTCGAACAGCAGCTTCACTCCCTCCGCTCGTTCGATGCTGGAGAAAAAGTTGCGGAGGGACGAGACGTTCTCGTCGGTGGGGCGGAAGCTGGCCGGGCACTGGAACAGGATGGCGCTCGCGCGCAACGTCCGGGCGCAGGCCAGAGTGGTCTCCCACGCCCGCAAAACAATGTCCGTGGCTTGGAATCCGCCGCACCCTTGACGATCGACCGGCGCCAGCGTCGTCTTGAGCCGGCGATAGGTCCCGCTGGTCGCCCGATGCGTGATGAGCTGCCAGGCCTTCATGGTGAACTCGAAGTCCTCAGGCGCCGCCTCGCGCCACCGCCGCAGCGTAGCGAGTGGTGGAGGTTCGTAAAAAGTCTGCTGCACCTCGACCGCCGGAAACGTCCGGTAGTAAAGGTTCTG
>JBDSGC010000184.1:0-4853 GCA_039919215.1 Thermoanaerobaculia bacterium
CCAGCCGCGGGAGTGGTCTTTCGCGATTGATCCCTCGAATGCAAACCACGATGCGGCGGCCTTTGCGTTTCTCTAGCCCTCGCTGCGTAAACTGACAGCATGGAAGCGGTCATTGTCGTCGTCATGATCGCGGTGGGAGTGATCATCGCGCTGGCGATGCTGGTGAGCATGGCCGCGGCCGAACGGGAGCGGCAGGGAATCCGGCAAACGGTGCCCCGGGGCGACCGCCAGCACGTGGCGGCCTCCATCCTGTTCAACCTGCTCGTTGCCGGCGGAACGACTCCCGAGGAATCGATGCGCGAGATTCGGACGCGAGCGGGCCTTCCCAATCCTGTGTCCACCGGGATCGACATGGCCAGCTGGTCGGAGCGTTACGCGCTCATGGCCACCCCGGAGCAGCGCAAATGGCTGCTGGAAGCTGCCGTTCAGCTGCTGGCCGCGCGAAAGGAACCAGTTCCGCTTCGCCAGTACTCATCCCTGCTCGACCTCACCTTCGGCCTCGGATTCCAGATCGATGTTCTCAGCAGGTTGCGGGATCAGTACGGTTTCGAATACGTCGATCACGCGAAGAACGCCCGGCCGCGGGAAGCCGATCGAAGCGGAGGAGCGACGCCGCTGTTCGTTCGCAACCCTCAGAGCGAGACCGCGCTTCTGGGCGTTCTCGGACTCAGCGGCAGCGTCACCCGTCCGGCCATCATCGCCGCCTACCGGAGACTGGCCGCACAGCACCATCCCGATCGGGTGTTCGGCGAACCGGAGGAAGTCCAGCAGGCGGCCGCCCTGCGATTCATCGAGATCACCAGGGCCTACGACGTACTGCTGGCAACCCACCCTGACTAGGCCGGCGCCGGCACGGCCGGCCGCGTTGGTTGCCCAAGGCTCCGCCAACATCATGCTCCAAGCCGTTCCGCCGCGCCGAGGGGCAACCTGGTCCGGCCCCGAAGTGCCCGTTTGCGCTCCCCGAGGCCGGGTGATACACTCCGCCGGTTGGGAATTCGGGCTGTTTACTGATTGTTCACCGCCGCCTTACCACTAGTTCCCGCCTGGCAACCGTAATACATCCATTGAGCGCCGACATTTTCAGGACGGACGTGTCCCGTGCCGATGACGCGGCAGGAATCCTAAGAAACGAACCCCCTGAAAGGCAACGCAACCGCCACAGACTCGCAACTTGTAGAAGCATCAGGTAGTTAACCAGCAGCATCCCGAAAGAGCAAGGCTCCGGTAACCATTTTATTCGGAGTTGCATCTAATCTAGGAAGCGGCACGACTTACGCATTTTTCAGCAGTGCACCACGGGAGAGAGTATGAAGAGCGCCGTAGCGAACGAGCATGAAGCGGGATGGGATTTTGAGAAGGCAGCCATGCCTTACGTGGACTCCCTTTACAACACCGCTTATCGCATGACGCGGAATTCCGAAGACGCGGAGGACCTCGTCCAGGAGACCTACCTCAAAGCGTACAAGTACTACGACAAATTCGAAGAAGGAACGAACTTCAAGGCGTGGCTCTTCAAGATCATGAAGAACACGTTCATCAACAACTACCGGAAGAAGAAGCTCACTCCGCACAAGATCGACTTCTCCGAGATTGAAGAGTCGTACGAGCGCGTCATCCAGAAGAACGCCCCCGATCTGATCAAGGATCCGGAGAGCGAGATCTTCCAGGACATGATGGATGCAGACGTCAAGCGCGCGCTGGACTCCCTTCCGCATGACTACAAGATGGTCGTCCTTCTGGCCGACATCGAAGGCTTCTCGTACAAAGAGATCGCCGAGATTCTGGACTGCCCGGTCGGAACCGTGATGTCCCGTCTCTATCGCGGCCGCAAGATGCTGGAGCGCACTCTGCTGGAGTACGCACGCAAGTACGGCTACATCCGCGGCGGAGCGGAACCGGCCAAGATGCGCTCGCGCAAAGACGAGCCGAAGGCTGCGAAGAAGAAAGACGACGCTTCTTCCGACGAGCCTGAGGTTCAGGAACCGGACGAGAACGAAGAGGCCGCGATCCTGTTCAGCGACGAAGAGTTTGAGTTCGAAGTGCCCGAAGAAGAGGAAGAAGAGAAGTTCGAGGTCGAGTAACTTCCACCACCAACGGATCCGTCATCCCCGGCGGCCTCCATGCGAGGCCGCCTTTTTTTTGCAGATCGCGTTACGGCCGTGCTCGTTCCCCCCTCGCAACCCCGCGGAATTTCGTTCTCACCTGCTTCCGTTCCTCGGCAGTGAAGTCACTCGTCGCTCTCAACAAGAAAAGAGGAACGGCATTGATGCTCTGTAACGAGGTCAAACGCATGGTGTACTTCTTCCTCGACGGTTCCCTCGGAGGAAGCAAAGAAAAGGACTTCAGCTCGCACCTGAGCCTCTGTCCGGAATGTGAGGCGAGAACCCGGGTTCACAAACGCCTGCGCGCGTTCATCGAGAAGCGAATGGGTCGTGAGAGTGCCCCCGATCGCCTGAAGCAGCGGCTGGTGCGTTCCTTCCGCGCCGCGAAAGCAGAGTGGTCCTGATCTCGCCATCACCATCGCACTGCCTCCGCTGCAACACGCCAGCGGGCGCGTCCGAACGTTCCCTCCCGGTACGCTAAGATTGTGAAGGGCCCCGCGATGCTACCGCGCAGCCCTCCTGGCGGCGATGGCGTGGACATCCCTTTCACTTCTACCGACATCTGGTTGCTTCTATCCATCGCTCTTGCGGAGGATCAGCCACCGGTTCGCCTGAAGGATGTGCTCTTTGTCGGCGATGCGCTGCACAAAGCGGTGTTCACGCCGCAGGAATTGCGCAGGGGACTTTCCAAGCTGACCAGGGCCAGCTTCGTCATCGATCACGAAGGGACCTACTCGCTCACACCGCAGGCACGCATCATCGTCGAAACCGCGCGCGCGAAGTCGGCCGATTGGCTGAGCCAGGGGAAACAGATCGAGAGGCAACTCGGCGCGACCCGCGGGCCTGAGGACGCACCCGACTACGATGATCCGCGCTTCCCCTACCCGGACCTGCCCGATCAAGCAGTGCGCGAAGCCACGGACCAGTACCGTCTCGAGTTCGCCTCTTCCCTGGCAAGACTGCGCCAGGACCGACCTTAAGCCGGCACGGCAGAGCGTCTTGGAGCGTGATCTCGGCGAAGCCTTGGGCAACCAGCGCCGCCGGCCGTGCCGGCCGATTCCCCTTTTTCTTTCGACGTCTATACTCCACGGTCGTCCATGAGAAACGTGGAGGTCTACAAATTCGGCGGCGTCGCCGTGGGCAGTCCTGCTGCGCTGCGGACGGCTCTCGATCACGTGCAGCGTGCCGGCGTGCCGCTGGTCGTGGTGGTCTCTGCAATGAACGGCGTGACCGATTCGCTGCTACAGGCCGCAGAAAGTGCGGTCCGGGGGGACCGGCCGGCGTCCCTTGCGATCGCCGCGGAGTTCGAGCGGCGTCACGCCGATCTCGTTCGCGAACTGTTCCCCCACGAGGCCCCAGCGAAGAAACTGCTCTCTCTCCTTTCCGACTGGACTGCAGAACTGCGATCGATGACCGACTCCATCGGCGTGCTGCGGGAGCTGACTCCGCGCGCGCAGGACGCCGTGGTGGCCCGCGGCGAGCGATACATGGCCCGCCTCTTCGTCGCGCTGCTGCAGTCGAAGGGCATCGCCGCGCAGTATGTCGACGCCCTGGACCTGATCTTTGCGGAACGGCGGCTCGGCACCCTCTGGCCGGACTTCGCAAAGTGCGAGCGCGCTGCGAAGAAAACGCTCGCGCCGCTCCTCGCGCAGGAAACGGTGCCCGTCGTCCCCGGCTACATCGGACGGGGGCCTGACGGCGAGGTGGTCACCCTCGGACGCGGCGGCTCCGACTTCTCCGCCGCCACACTCGCGCGCAGCACCGGCGCTCGTCTACTCACGCTTTTCAAAGAAGTGGACGGCCTCATGACTGCCGATCCGAAGAGCGTTCCCTCCGCTCGTGTGCTGCCTGAGCTCCACTACCGCGAAGCCGCGGAGCTGGCCTACTACGGCGCGAATGTGCTCCATCCACGCACCATGATTCCGCTGGCCGATCGCAAGATCCCGCTGCTGGTGAGAAACACGTTTCGGGAAGGCGTCGCCGGAACGCGCATCGCGGCCGACGTGAAGCCGGGCGATTATCCGGTGCGCGCGCTGACCGCCATCCGCAGGCAGGCGCTGCTCTCCATCGAAGGCGGCGGCATGATGGGCGTCCCCGGCGTTGCCGGCCGCGCCTTCACCGCGCTGTCTGCAGCGGGACACTCCGTCTCCATGATCAGCCAGGCCTCCAGCGAAGCGAGCATCTGCTTCGTCCTTCCTGAGGAGGAGGCCAAGCACGCCATCGCTGCGCTGGAAGAAACCTTCGCACTGGAGCGGAAGATGAAACTCATCGACCGCATCACTGCTGAAAAGAACGTTGCCCTGATCGCGGTGGTGGGGCTGGGGATGCGAGGCCGGCCGGGCATCGCGGCCCGAACGTTCTCCGCGCTCAGCGCCAGCGGCGTCAACATCGTGGCCATCGCGCAGGGATCGTCGGAACTGAACATTACAGTCGCCGTCTCCGAGTCCGACGCCACCGGCGCGCTGCAGTCTCTGCACGCGGAGTATCAGCTCGACAAAGTGCGGCCGCTGGCCGATACCACCGGTCGCGAGTCGAAACTCACGTTGATGGGTTTCGGTCAGATCGGTCGCGCCCTGGCCGCCCAGCTCACCGCGCAGGAAAAGCACCTTCATCAGGAGATGGGGCTG
This sequence comes from Thermoanaerobaculia bacterium, assembly GCA_039919215.1. Taxonomy (GTDB): domain Bacteria; phylum Acidobacteriota; class Thermoanaerobaculia; order Gp7-AA8; family Gp7-AA8; genus JBDSGC01. Next base: position 4,730 of record JBDSGC010000184.1, read on the forward strand.
GCCCTGAAGGTCACCGCGATCGCGGACCGGTCCGGCATCAGGATTGAGGAGAAGGGCTTCACCGCCGCAGCGCTCCGACGCTTGGCGAAGCAGAAGGCGAGCGGCGCTCCGCTTTTCGATCGCC
>JBDSGC010000185.1:0-8578 GCA_039919215.1 Thermoanaerobaculia bacterium
GGGGAGAGGGTCCGCGAAGCGGGGGTGAGGGGTCTCTCCGCACTCATGAGCGACCCTCATCCGGCCTTCGGCCACTTTCTCCCCGCTGCGGCGGGGAGAAGGAACTCGATCGTGAGAGGCGACATCCTAGCCGGCGCCACTGGGCGAGCTACCGCGGGCAGGGATGCCGGCGCTACGAAAGCAGACAGCATCGCGACGAGGTTCATTCGAAGAGGCGCGGGTGGCGGGCGGGAAGCGAAGGATCTGCCTGGCCAAGCAACGCCCTGCGATACGCTCCCTCCCATGACCGACCCACATCGCGCCGCAATCATTGCCATCGGATCGGAGATGCTCGGTCCTACACGACTGGACACCAACTCCCTCAAGCTGACCAGCGCGATGGAGACCTACGGCGTTCCGCTGGTGCGCAAGAGCGTCGTGGGCGACTCGCTGAGCGATCTGGTCGATGAGATTCGCTTTTCGTTCAGCAACTCCGAGATCCTGATCACCAGTGGTGGCCTCGGTCCCACCGAAGACGACCTCACACGTGAGGCACTGGCAGAAGCGTTCGGGCTGAGCATGGAAGTCGATCGCAACCTCATGGAGCGGCTGGAGGCGCGCTTTGCTGCGCGCGGCGTGAAGATGGCCGAGGTCAATCGGAAGCAGGCGAACGTCTTCCGTGGGCAGACGACCTTGCTCAATGAGCGTGGCACCGCTCCCGGCTTTCATCTGCAGCTCAGCGGAAAGCATGTGTGGGTCTTTCCCGGCGTGCCGCACGAGCTGGAGTGGATGACGGCCACCTACTTCACTCCCTGGCTCGAGCAGCTGATCGGATCGGTGGCTCGTTACCGGAGGGTTCTCAAGGTCACCGGCCTCGGCGAGTCCGCGGTGGAGGAGCGCATCAAGCCCTTCTACGACGCCCACCGCGAGGAGCCGCTGACCATCCTGGCCACCAGCGGCGGAGTGGAACTGCATCTCATGGCCACGGGCGCGGAAGCGGAGGCCCGATCGGTCATCGCCTCGCGCGAGCAGGAACTGTTGACACTCCTCGGCGACAAGATCTTCGGCTTCGACGACGATCTCCTCGAGGGGGTCCTGGGCCGGGTGCTCACCGAACGCAAAGCAACCGTCTCCACGGCAGAGTCCTGCACCGGCGGGCTGCTGGGATCGCGCATCACCGACGTTGCGGGTAGCTCGAAGTACTACCTGGGTGGCGTGGTCTGCTACACCGGCGAAGCGAAGGTGACGCTGGCCGGCGTCGATCCCGCGTTGATCGCGGAGCACGGAGAGGTCTCCGAGGCGGTGGCCATCGCGCTGGCGAAAGGGATCCGCGCGCGGTTCGGGTCGACGTATGGCGTGGGAGTGACCGGCATCGCCGGGCCGGGCGGCGGCTCGGAGGCCAAGCCGGTCGGCACGGTGCACATCGCAGTGGCCGGGCCGGAGAGGCACGAGCACCGCAAGCTGTACTGGCCGATGGAGCGCGCGCTGTTCAAGCGGTTCTCAACCCAGTCGGCCCTCGATCTGCTGCGCTTGTTCGTGCTGCGCGACACAACTTTAGGAGCGTGATGTTGGCGGAGCCTTGGGCAACCAGCGCCGCCGGCCGTGCCGGCTAGCCTTTTCTCATGAGCAGCACGTTGGTGATCACGTCGTTGTAGAGGACCACGATCATCAGCGCCGCGAGCGCGGCGAATCCGACCTGCTGGATTCGTTCTTTTACGCGCAGGGAGAGGTCACGCCGGATGGCTCCCTCGATCAGCAGGATCATGATGTGTCCGCCGTCGAGGACCGGAATGGGCAGCAGGTTCATGATCCCCAGCTGCAGCGAGATCATGGCCATCAGGGCGATGACTTCGATCCATCCGCGCCGGAGCATCTCGCCGGAGATCCTGGCGATGGAGATGGGGCCGCTGAGCTCCTTGACGCTGGCTTCCGCCCGGAACAGGCGTCCCAGAGTGAGGAAGGCGTACTTCATCATCTTGATGTTCTGCTGGATGCTCTGGCCGATGGCCGGGATCAGCGAGAGCTTGTGGATCTCCGTCGGCGGCAGGAAGCCGCGATAGGGATCGGCGGCGTCAAACTTTCCGCCGGGCAGGGTGGCCTCGAACGTCTGGGAGCCGCGCGCCATGCTCAACACCACCGCAGCGGTCTGCGACTTGGAGATGATGGTGTCGAGCTGGTACAGGTCGGTGATGGGAGCGCCGTTGACGCGGACGATCCGGTCGCCGGTGTGGATGCCCGCTCTGGCTGCCGGTGAGCTGGGTAGCACCCGGCCGACGATCGGATCGATCATGGGCCGGATGCCGGCGCGGCCGACCGGGCCGAACTCGCTGTTCTCGCGGTCGGGCGTCATGATCGTGGAGTGGCGCACGCCGTTGCGCAGGTAATCCACGTGGAGCGGCGTTCCGGCGTGCATGGAGATGGCCAGCTTGAGGTCGTCGAAGCTGTCGGTGGCCTCCCCGTCGATGGCCACGATGCGGTCGCCGGTCTGCAGCCCTGCGCGCGCGGCCGGTTTGGCGGGCACCACTTCACCGAGCGTGGTGTGCACGATCAGCGACTCGGTGCCGACCATGCCCAGGATGGTCACGAAGATGATGGCGATGAGGACGTTCATGGCCGGGCCGGCCACCAGGATCAGGAAGCGCTGCCACTTCGGCTTCGACAGAAACTCGTCGGGAGTCGCTTCCAGATTCTCCTCAGGATTGTCCCCGGCCATGCGCACGTAGCCGCCCAGCGGGATGAGGGAGACGCGATAGTCGGTCGGACCCTTCTGAAAGCCGAACAGCCGCTTCCCGAAGCCGAACGAGAAGACCAGGACGCGCACCCGGAACAGCTTGGCCACGAAGAAGTGACCGCTTTCGTGCGCAAAGATCAGAAATCCGAGCACGATGACGAACGCCACGAAGTTGGTAAGAAAGTTCTGGGCCATAGAGTCTGCTTTGGCGCCGCTTCGCGGCCGCCGGAATGATCAGGAATGATCAGCGATTCACTGCAACATCAACTTTCCGCGCTTCGTTCCGGGCCCACTGGTCCCAATGGAGCGCTTCCTCCACAGACCGGACCGGGGTCACCGATCCGGCATGACGGTCGAGCACGCGGCTCACTACCTCTACGATCTCCACGAAGGGAAGTTCCCCTGCCAGGAAGCGCTCGACAGCAATCTCATTCGCGGCATTGAGCACCGCGGGCATCGATCCGCCAGCACTGAGGGCGGCATAGGCCAGTGCCACAGCGGGAAAGCGCGCGGCGTCCACTTCCGAGAACTCCAGGTTGCTCATCCGCGCCAGGTCCAGGCGGGCGAAAGGTGCGGCAATCCGGTCGGGATACAGCAACGCGTATTGAACGGGGAACTTCATGTCGGTGGTCGAAAGCTGGGCGATGATCGAACCGTCCACGAACTCGACCATGGAGTGCACGATGGACTGGGGATGGATGAGGATGTCGATCCGCTCGGGAGGCAGGGCGAAGAGGTGATGGGCCTCGATGACTTCCAGCCCTTTGTTCATCATGGTGGCTGAGTCGATGGAGATCTTGCTGCCCATCTTCCATGTGGGATGGGCCAGGGCATCGGCGATGGTGATCTTTCCAAACGATTCCGGTTCCCGACGGAGGAACGGGCCGCCCGAAGCGGTGAGAATGATGCGCTGCACTTCCGCGGACGTTCCACAGCGCAGAGCCTGATGGACGGCGTTGTGCTCGGAGTCGACGGGAAGGATCTCGCCTCCGTGCTCCGCCGCGGCCCGGGTCATGACATCCCCTGCAGCGACGAGGACTTCTTTGTTGGCGATGCCCACGCGCTTGCCGGCCTGCAGTGCGGCGAACACCGGCGGGATGCCGGCGGCGCCGACGATTGCGGCGATCACCGCGTCGGCTTCGGGCAGCGCGGCGACGGCGCAGGCGCCCTGCGGCCCCCAGACCACTTCGGTGTCCCCCACGCGCGAGCGCAACGCCAGGGCCGCCTTCTCCTCGCGCACCGAAACGAGACGGGGCCGGTAGCGCTTCACCTGCTCGACGAGCAGATCGAGATTGCCTCCCGCTGCCAGGGCCACGACGCGCAACTCCTCGGGGAAGGCATCGACGACGTCGAGCGTGGAGCGGCCCACGGAACCGGTGCTGCCGAGGATCGAGACGTTTCGCATGAGAAGGGGGTGGCCGGGGACTACGCCGACATGATCTTGAAGCTCTGGAAGTGGTGGACGATCAGGAACCAGTAAGCGTAGAGAATCGGCGCGGTGAACAGGATGGAATCGAGGCGGTCGAGGAACCCGCCGTGACCGGGGAGAAGCGTGCCGGAGTCCTTCACCCCGCCGGAACGCTTCCACATCGACTCCGCGAGGTCGCCGATGATCCCGGTGACCGAAAGAAGGACCGCCGCAATCACCGTGTGGATCAGCGGGAACGCTGGAATGACGGTGTAGTGAAGCACCAGCGCGGCGATGATGGAGGCCAGCACTCCGCCCGCTGCACCCTCAATCGTTTTCTTGGGACTGATACTCGGCGAGAGCTTGTGGCGGCCGAACTTGCGGCCGACGTAGTAGGCGCCCGCGTCGCCGAGCCACACCACCACCACCAGGAAGAAGATCAGCTTCGCCCCTTCCGGGAAGTCATTGCGGATGCGGATCAGCGACCCGCCGAGCATCCCCACGTACAGCGTGGCCAGCACGGAGATCGCGCTGGCCGGAAGAGCCTCTTCCAGATCGCCGCCGGCGAAGACATAGAAGGCCGGAATGACCAGCAACGTCAGGAAGACGCCCATCTCCACGGAGATGGGTTCCAGTACGAACGCAGCGAGGATGAAGGCCATCGCCGCGAGACACAGCGGTACGGGGATGCGGTAGCCCTTCTTCCTGCCAAGGTCGAGGAACTCGTAGAGCGCGAGGCCACAGACCAGCGCGATGGTGGCGTCGTAAATGTAGGGATGGGCCCAACCGACCACCCAGACGATGATGGGCACTCCGATCAGAGCGGTCAGTTCACGGGTGTACTTCAAGAGGGGCTCCGCAACGAAGTCACATACTCCATCAGGATGAGGTACGCCCGTCGGCCTCGATGAACATCTCGGCGTCCGACTCGTCCACACCGCCATAGCGCCGCTCGCGCGTCTGGAAGTCGAGGATGGCTTCGAAGAGATTGCATTTCCGGAAGTCAGGCCAGAGCACCTTGGTCACATGGATCTCGGCGTAGGCGATCTGCCAGAGCAGGAAGTTCGAAACGCGCAGCTCGCCGCTGGTGCGGATCAGGAGATCAGGATCCTCGATGTTCGCGGTGTAGAGGTGATCGGCGAAGAACTGTTCATCGATCACCGCGTCGGACATTTCCCGTTCGCGAAGAACGGCCATCACGCGGTTGACGGTGTCGACGATCTCGGCCCGGCCGCCGTAGTTGAGTGCGATCTGGAACACCAGCCCGCTGTTGCCCGACGTCTCTTCCTGGGCGTACCGCAATTCGCGCTGGACGCTGGGGTCGAGGCCTTCCAGCCGGCCGATGGGCATGAAGCGGATGTTGTTCTCCATCAGGTTCGCCAGCTCTTTCCGGAGGTACTCCTTGAGCAGCATCATCAGGGTGGCGATCTCGAAGCGCGGCCGCTTCCAGTTCTCCACGGAAAAGGCGTAGAGGGTGATGACCGGGAGCTCCAGACGGGCGGCCGTCTCCACGATCTCCCGAACCGAAGCGATGCCGGCACGGTGGCCCTCCACCCGCGGAAGGTTGCGGGCCCGAGCCCAGCGGCCGTTGCCGTCCATGATCACCGCGACGTGCCTGGGAAGCCGCTTCAAATCGATTTTCTCGAGGAGCGTTTCCTCCATCGAGCCGGGTTCCGCCAGCTTTCGCAGATCGATCATTTGAAGGGAGGGATCTTAGCGCGCTTCCGCCTGCTTGTCAGGGGAAGCATGGCCTCCTCCCGGATCGGCATCCAGCGAAGTCAGCCAGTGCGCGACGGAGCCGATGGGAACGGCCTTTCGAGCGTTTTGCAGCCACGCCCGGCCTCGGCTCCGATCGCTCAATACCGTATCTCCCAGAGGGTGAGACCTTTCGCCGGCGCGGTCCATCGGGCAGTTTCGAACAGGGGTTCCAGCGAGCGTGCCAGCATATCTGGTGCAATTTTTCCGCGACCGATCTCGATCAGCGACCCGGCAATTCTGCGGACCATCGATCGCAGAAAGCCGTCAGCGGTCACCTCGATCAGCACGCGCTCGCCGGTCCGTTCCACGGTGATGCTCTCCACCGTGCGCACCGTCGAACTGACCTCAGGCGAGGCCACAGTGAACGCCGCAAAATCGTGGGATCCCCGCAGCGGTTGCGCCACCGCGTGCATGAGGGCAGCGTCCAGTGCCATCGGTACATGGGTGTGGGTCTCCGCAGTGAAGACGTCGGCAAAAGGGGCGTTCCAGATCTGGTAGCGGTAGGTCTTGGACTTCGCCTGAAAGCGGCAGTGAAAGTCGTCGGCCACTTCCTCGACAGAAGTCACGCGCATGTCGGAGGGAAGGAGGTCGTTCATCCCGGACTGGAGTCCGTGCGGATCGATGGAGAACGGAAGGTCGGCGTGCACCTTCTGGGCTCGGGCGTGGACGCCGGAATCGGTCCGACCTGCTCCCTCCACCCGGATCGTGCTCTGGAATATGCGGGCCAGCGCCGCCTCGAAGACCGATTGCACCGCGGTGGCGTTGGTCTGCATCTGCCAGCCGGCGTAGCGCGTCCCGAGGTACTGCAGCGTGAAGAGGACGCGCATGGGTCAGAGCCGCCGTCTGGACATGTTGAGCCGAGGCTCACGGGCCAACCTCTCGATAAGAGAGTTTGTCATCAATGCTTCCACGGCGCACCGCGCCGTTCCCCGGCTTCTAGTGACAAACCCCACGACGCCTCTCGCGATCGAGTTCCTTCTCCCCGCCGCAACGGGGAGAAGGTGGCCGAAGGCCGGATGAGGGGTCGTGCATGAGTGCAGGAGAGACCCCTCACCCCCGCTTCGCGGACCCTCTCCCCGCTGCGGCGGGGAGAGGGAACTGGCGTGAGGATGTGTCATCGAGATCTCAACACCGGCGCATCGCGCCGTTTCCCAGCTCAGGATGGCGCCACTCCCTCTACCGCAGGTCCTGAGCGATGACCTGCTGGCGGTCAAAGCCGGTTACGTTCGACACGTCGTCGATCACTCCCACGGAAACCTTGTTCACGCCCGGTTCCATCACCAGGTCGAGGACGTAGGTGTAGTACTTGCCCTTGGTCTTCTCGAAGTCTTCCTTCGGCACTCGGATGGTCGTTGTGCGATGGGAGACGTCCGACATGTCACCCTCCTTGTTGGCCACGCCAACGTAGACAGTGAACCCCCCCAGATAGGCCTCGCCCTGAGGGAGAAGGGTGAGGTTATCCATGGGCACCTGAACCTCGATGGGAACGCGGAACATCTCGTCCGCAGCGAGCGGTGTATTGATCTTGACGGCGATCTTGAGGTCGTTCGCTTTGGATCGGTAAAGGAGGTTGGCGATGACCCGGTCGTTCATTTCGGCAAAGGTGGATTTCTCGACAAAGGTCTGGCGGTTGCGCACGCGGAGACTGCGATTCTTCACCCTCACTTGCAGCGATCGCTGCCGGTCTACGCGCTCCGTCCCGCCCCGGTACCCGAGCGAGTAATACGAGTCGAGATCGCGCTCGATGTTCTTGAAGGCCTTGGCGTAGTTGTTGGTATTGATGGCCGCGAGGCCACCGGTCAGCTCGGCGAGGAGTTGGAGGGAATCGGTGCTGTTGCTGACGGCCGCCTGCGAAACGCTGAAGGAAACCGGCTTGGCGTTCTCCGCATTGTTGCCTTCGTTCGCCGCTCCCAGTCCGCCAGCGTGCAGGGCGTACAGGGTGATCGCGTTCGCGTTTGCGGTCCTGGCCACGGACTGAATGTAGGTATTGCCGTCGAAGCTCATGCTCTCCAGGATTCCGGAGCCACCGGCCGACCAGCCCTTTTCTTTCGCGGTCTCATCCAGCATGTAGAACATCTCGCGGCCCGGCTGGATCTGGAATCCCTCGGTGGTGAGGACAAGGATCTTCTTGCCCTCCACACCGGCCAGTGTGGTCATCAGCCCATTGATCGAGTCGACGCTCTGACGCAGGTCATGTTCCACGGACGATGCGTAGGTCCGCGCCGAGGCCAGGCCTTCGTCGTAACTCTGGGCATCGCGGATCCGTCCTTCCACGTCCCGTTTCTCGCTGCGATTGGAAAGCCCCAGCGCCGATTCGCCTGCGATCACGTCGAGGGTCTGGGCGATTTGTCTGGGGTCACGGGTGAAGGTGGCCCGGATCTTCATGCTGCGGTTGAACGTGGCGATCATCGCTTCGTCCCCCGGACGCATGACGTTCTTGGCGAAGTCCTTCATCTGGGTGAAAACGCGGTTGCGGTTGAAGGGAGCCAGGGAGAGGTTGTCGATGTAGAAAATGATCCGGCGCCGCATGTGCTCGGCGATCTCTTCCTTCGGTGGCGGAGGAGGGGCGGGGACGGCGGCATTCGGCGTCGCGGGAATGACTGCCACCTGCGTGGCCGCTCTTCCCTCCACTTCGTAGAAATTCGAGATCGGCTTGAGTGCACCGTTCTCGAACAGTTCGAAGTCTTCCCGGGTCAGTCCGC